>NZ_CATNHG010000088.1:0-48305 GCF_950097965.1 Bacillus sp. T2.9-1 | reverse complement strand
ATTATATGGCTGATCAGCTAACGTTGTTCGAAGAATTCGATCCGTTCACGGGTGAGAAAAATCGGAAGTAAATAAAGAAATTCTTTAGAATTGGTGAGTGAATGTGGTGCAGAAGGGAAACCTTTTCAGTGGGCCTTTAAGGCCGAGGCCGGTAAGAGAGGCTTTTAGCCGCAGAGCAAACCACCAGTTCACACTGGTGGTTTTGATTCCCGATAGTTTAACAATGATTGAATAATTTCTTCGTTTGGAAGTTGTTTAGCTGCCAAATCGTCAAGAAACTTCGTTGAATCGCTTGCGGGATCGCTTGCTTCGTCCTTCGGGAATTGTAATTTCGATAATATTGTAAATGCGTTGTATTGATGAACACGGTCAAGGGGTGTTCCTTCTTCGTAATAGATAGACGCCAGGTCAACGGAATCCCCTTCCGTGATAATCTTCTTATGTGCTTCGATCGAAACAACAAGAAGACGGTCTTTCAAGTATTGCTTCAAAGTAATTCACCGCCTGAATAAAATTCTTGCGTATATTATAGCAAATTTGACGATAAGCGTCACAAACCGCCGCTTTGACGCCAACTTTTACAACTTAGAAACTTTTTGTTTTTGTTTATCATGGTAATTCCCAAACTAAGGCGGAAACATTAAGCCCTACCGAATTACTCGCCTACAGCATCAGTTAGTTAAATTAGGTATTCAATATTATTAAAAAAAGCCAGGGAAACCCTGGCTAATGAAACCTAATTTTTACTCTTTTACCTTTAATAATCGTAAGCTATTTAATGTCACAAGAAGTGTTGCACCCATATCAGCAAAAATCGCTATCCATAAGGTTAACCATCCAGGCATGACTAAAAGTAATGCCACTAATTTAATCGCTAAAGAGAAGGTAATGTTTTGCTTGATGATTGCCAAAGCCTTACGGCTCAATTTAATCGTATATGGCAATTTACTTAAATCATCGGACATTAACGCAATATCGGCTGTTTCTAATGCTGTATCCGTTCCAGCGCCACCCATTGCTACACCAACTGTGGAAGCTGCAAGTGCTGGAGCATCGTTCACGCCATCACCAACCATCGCTACACTTTGATGTTTAGCACGAAGTTCTTTAATGAAATTCAACTTATCTTCTGGAAGTAAATCGGCTTTAATATCCGAAACACCAACTTGTTTTCCAATTGCCTCGGCAGTCCGTTGGTTATCACCTGTTAGCATCACTGTTTCGATTCCCATATTGTTCAACTTTCCGATAACTTCTTTGGATGATTCCCTCATTTCATCAGCTACGGCAATGAACAAAAGAATTTCTTTTTCAGTTCCTAACACCATCACAGTTTTCCCTTGGGTTTGCATTTCAGCGATTTTTTCTTTCCTGTCATTTGAAATGCTTCCGTGCAATTCCTCAAAAAGATTCGGACTTCCAACATAGTACATTTGGTTGTTTACTTTAGCTTTAACGCCCTTACCAGTAATAGATTGGAAATCATCGACTGATACATCATTGAACTTTAATCCCTTTTCCTCTGCTTTTCTCATAATCGCTGAAGCAAGAGGATGCTGGGATCCTTTTTCAATGGCTGCCGTGGTTAACAACAAGTTATTTTGATCTCCACCAAAGATTAAGATGTCGGTCACAGCAGGAATACCTTTTGTTAATGTTCCTGTTTTATCAAAAGCAATAGCTTTAAGGGCTCCCGATTCTTCTAAATGGATACCGCCTTTAATTAAAACGCCATTTTTCGCAGCATTTCCAATGGCAGTAACAACAGCAACAGGAGTTGAAACAACCAAGGCACACGGACAACCAACCACTAACACGGCTAACCCTTCATAAATCCATTTGCTCCAATCCCCTCCAAAAAATAAAGGAGGTACCACAACAATTAAAAGAGCTAGGATAACAATTGCTGGTGTATAGTATTTCGCAAATTTATCTACAAACGCTTGAGAAGGTGCTCTTTCTGCTTGAGCTTCTTCGACTAAATGAATAATTTTCGAGATTGTGGTATCTTCGACTCGTTTTGTTACTTTAACTTCAAGTAACCCTTCTTCATTCAAGGTTCCTGCAAACACTTCATCATCAATGTTTTTTGTTACTGGAACACTTTCACCAGTAATAGCAGCCTGATTTAGCGTAGAAGTGCCTTTAATGACCAATCCATCCATCGCTAACTTTTGACCAGGCTTAACAATCATAATATCGCCAATTTGAATATCTTCAACGTGGACGACCATTTCTTCATTACCACGACGAATTAACGCTTCTTTTGGAGCAATATCCATCAACGATTCAATGGATTGACGAGCTTTATCCATAGAATAACGCTCTAAAGCTTCACTGACAGCAAACAGTATAACAACGGTTGCCCCTTCGCCCCATTCACCAATGATTGCAGCTCCTATAATGGCGATCGTCATTAACGTATTCATATCGAACTTTAACCGGCTTAGATTTTTAAGACCTTTAATAAACAGTGAATATCCGCCAATTAAGATGGACGCTGCATAACCAATCGTTGGAATAATATGTTCTTCTCCTAATTGCTTACCTAAAAACCAGCTAATCACAAGCAAAACGGCTGAAATATATACCTTAATATTTTCTTTTTGCTTCCAGAACGGTTCTCGCTCAACTCTTTGTTCTTTTTCGTCCCTGATCTTTAAATTTTCAAATGCTCCTGCTTTTTCTAATTCTTCAATTGTTGTCGTACCTTTAACATAAACTTTAGATGCTCCGAAGTTAACTTTCGCATCCTGAACACCTGGCAATTCTTTAACATTATTTTCAAAAATAGCCGCACAGTTCGTACAAGTAAATCCTTGAACACGATAAGCTTTCATTTCTTGTTCAGATAGTTTTGCTTGTTGTTCAGACATTGACCTTCACCTCTTTCTTATGTGCTAATGCAATCATCATAATCTGTCTGATGTGTTCATCATCTAACGAATAAAACGCGAGTTTTCCTTCTTTTCTAAACTTCACAACACCTTGTTTATGAAGAGTTCGCAAGTGATGGGATGCATTTGCAACTGTAACACCTACAATATTTGCTATATCACATACACATAACTCTTCATCTTGACATAAAGCATAGGTAATTTTTGCTCTATTTTCGTCAGCGATTGCTTTTAACATTTGGGCAACACTAACAATATCAATTGTTTGTAAATCCCCTTGTATTCGATTGACCTTTTCTTCGTCATAACAATAAATCTCACAAGTATCCTTCTTCTTCATTTTCTCACCTCATTCTCATTCAAATATTTACTTGAATGTATTATAACCCTTTTCTCAACTAATATTCAAGTGGTTACTTGAATGAATTAAATAAAGAATTGGAATCGCAATTCATTTAATTAAAGGAGAAAAACAATAACAGCAAATTAACCGAGTTAAACAAATGTATGGAGGGGGTTCATCGTGTAGCGTCCTTTTTTGGCGCTGCATTCCCTTCGAATGACGTTTAATAATAACAATCAAGTTTCGAATAGCTATCAAAGGGAAAAAAATATGCGGAAGGGGGCTCGTTTTTGGCGTTGTGGGCTTCGTTTTAGCTTCGAAGGGTTAGAAATAGGGGAACGTTCGAATTCGCTGAAATCGGCAGAATAACGCCGGAATTAACACTTCAAAAACCCGCTGGAAGCCCTTTTTACGTCCCAAAGCGTCCGAAAAATTCAACAAGCTAAACACGAACATTCCCAGCAACGACAAGGATTCGAAGGGCATGGCGATTTTATTCGATAAGACACACAAAAAAGACGACGATTTATTTCGCCGCCTTTACTTTATTCTTCGCCCTTATTAACGTTGATTTCGATATTCCCGTGGTTTCGCTAACTTCCTTGTATGAATGCCCTTCGTCCAACAATAAAAGGGCATGTTCGATTTGTTTCTTCGTGAATTTCTTCGGTCTTCCTTCTCGAAAGTCTTCCCGCTGCTTCGCTATTGCTTTGCCTTCTTGCGTCCTTGTTACAATCATATCCCTTTCGAATTCGGCGAATGAACTCATAACGTTGAAGATTAATCGTCCCGTTGGCGTATCTTCGACAATTCCCATATTCAAAACGTGTACCTTTACGCCACGATCGAATAGTTCTTTGATTGTTGTCATTGCGTCGATTGCCGACCTTGCAAAGCGGTCTAATTTCGTAATAACAAGCGTGTCACCTTGCGATAATACTTCAAGTAAAGATTCGAATTCTGGACGCTTCTTCGTTGTTCCCGTAAATTTCTCTTTATATATTTTGTCGCAACCTTCCGCTTCCAACGCTTGAAGTTGTGCTTCCAAGTCTTGGGCGATTGTTGAAACTCTTGCATATCCGTACTTCATTACAATTCCCCCTATTACTTTTGATACTAAGTTATGACACCGTTGGATACCTTAATTTTATTACGTTGTTAAATCGGTGTCAATACTTATAAGATATGAAACCATTTAGGTAGCTACAAAGCCCTATTAAATGAAGAACAATAAATAATATTTGCGTGTAAAAGTTCGGAAATATTCAACCCCTACCACCGCCCCACTACCCCCTTTTTTCAACGGAAGAAGGCGTTCAGAAAATATACGCAATAATTTCGAAAAGTACGGGCAGCAAACGGACAAGAAATGACACGCTTTTCACTGTTTGATAGAATCGAAATAGATAGATACATAATTTTACATAAGGGGGAATTCGATTTGCCTACGTGGATTCAATGGGTTAGTTTTGCGTTATCGGTTGTCGGTTCTATCTCGGGAATTTACGCTTTGATCCTCAACCATCAAAGAACTACAATCACAAAACGCAAAGAAAAGGAACGGCTTGAAGCAAAAAAGAAAGCGAAATTCTCGATTGAGCGAACCAAAGAAATGGGTTCAAAACGAATGCAAGACAAATTTATCATTCGTAATATTGGCGAAGCAGAAGCAAGGAACGTCAAAGTAGAATTTTACAATTACGATAGGAAAGGCGACGGTTCTAAACGATTAGTTACCCCACTTATGGACGTTATTCCTTCGACTATAAACGCAGGTCACACAATTAAAACTGTAATGATTATCGCTGGAAATACCGCACCGCCTTGGGAAGTCGTTATTACTTGGGACGACGATTTTAAAGAAGGAAATGTTATCGAAATTACTTTAAATTGACGACAAAAATTTGTTATAATATTGCCAACATCTTCAAGCAATCGTTCACCCCTAGCGGAAGAACGAAACCCGTCCTAAATTCTAACCTATGGGGCGGGTATTTTTTTTTGTTTATGAAGTTGAACATTGTCCCCGTATCGTTACAAACGTAGGTAGTGACAAAATTGTCATGACGTCACAAGCGGGGCGGACGGGTGCTGCCTATGCTTAAAATCGTCAAACAGTCGTTCAATATATTACAAAAATGTTACAAGTGTTACTTAAATGTTAAAATTTTGTGAACGACCTTGTTAACGATTCCGGCAGCTATATTAATTATTGAATAACGCTATAACGTTAGTATTACGTTAAGATTCAACGAATCTTCGATAACAATACTTCGAATCAAGTAAAAAGTCTTCATTCGTAACAATTAACATTGTTACTCATGAAGTCTTGCAAGCATAGCTTGCTTGGCTTTGGAACAAAGTGACAAAGACAATTAATAATAACGACAAAGATATTCGAGTTATAAAACGTTATATACGTTTATATCGCCAAGATTAACGATAATAACGAATTCATATTGTCGTATTAAATTACGAATAAGGCGATAAGACCAACGTTTCATATTAACATTCATTTTCGAATGATTCCCCTATATTGCGGCAACTTTGTTGATTTGCCGTTCTTATATTCCCGTCTTATTGGCGGGATTATTTTTTTGTCGTTTAAGTAGCAAATTTCTAGCGTTCGGGGGTGCGGTTATGGACGGTTATTTCGTTAGAATCTTACGGGTCAATCTTGGAATTAATCAAGAGGAATTCGGAATGGAAGTCGGCGTTTCACGTCAAGCAATATCCGCAATCGAATCGGGCAAATTGGCGATTTCAAAGCGATTGGAACAAAGGATTCTTTATCGCTTTAACATAACTGACGAAGAACTTCGGGCAATTGAAACCTTGAAACGGATACTTCACGGCATTGAAAAAAAATAAAAATTTTTTCAAAAAGATACTTGTCGGGAAGGCGTTTTGTTTACTTGTATTACAGGAAGGTTTGCCAGTCGCCTTTCTTGTTGCGTTAGTTGGGCTGGAAACACCTCTTTTGTAGTTTAACTAAGACGGGCTTTTCGTGTTGCATACGTTCAACTTCTTTAATTGGGACGCTGGAATAGCGTCTTTTATTTTTTGGTCTTTCAAGTTTACTAATATAACAATCACAATTTTATAGTGGGGGTCAATTCATGAGAAGCGATTTTCAACTTTACGGTAAAGCGTTAAAGATGATTCGTCTATCCAAAAACCTCAAGGCGGTCGAAGTTGCGAAAAATTTGAACGTCACAAAGCAATATATTTCAAACTGCGAAACTGGAAGGCGAAAACTTTCGGCAACAAAAACGAAGCAATTCCTTGAACTTGTTGGAATAAGCGAAGAACAGGCAAAGGCATTTGTTCAAATTATTGAAAATTAAACACATTGGGGGAATCGAAAAATGATACTATTTGAAAATGAGAAATTAACGAAGGTCAATGAACGTATCAAGGAACTTGAAGATAAGAAGGCAGCCGTTCAAAGCGAAATGAATGAGATCCTTGAAGCAATCGAAAAAACTATTGAATCATATGCACTCGGGGATGTTGACGAACAAGACGTTGAAAAAGCAAAGGAACTTCTTGAAGCGAAGAAAAATGAAATCAAGGAAATTGACGAACTAATCCAGCGGGTGAAAGCCGTTCGTAAATCTGTTGTTATGGATTCCGTTCCGTTGGTTCGTGAATGGCGACAAAAACAGGTCGAAACGGTTCAAGCCGAAGTAAATAAAGCGGTTCAAGAGGCGTTAAAAGCCCGTGAAATTTACGTCAAGTCATTAGCGAAGATTGGGCAAGCAGCGAAGAAAATAGACACAGCAAATGACGATTATAACGCTATAATGCGAGAACTTGGCGAAAGGGAAATACAAGGCGGCGTAAATATTCCGTCAATCTATCCCGAACAAATCATGATTGGATTGTACGGTTCAACAATCGAAGAATCAACGGCAATTGGTTTGTCGAAGGAAACGCAAGAAGCCGCAGTAAAGAAAGGAATCTTACCGTATTGGGTAGGTGATTCGAATTGATTAAAGGAAAAATGACGGCTTTTGAATACTTCGTGAAACAATTGGATTATCAAGTCAAAACGTTAGAAAAAATTCTTTCAATGAAAGGCGAAGGGAAATCCGCCGAAGAAATTTCCGAGTTTGTCGGCGTGACCCCTTCCGAAGTAAACAAAGCACGTCCGAAGCACCTTGAAATTGCATTGGAAAACCTAAACCGATATAAAAAACGAAATAACGGGGGTTATAAACTATGAAACTAAACGAATTTGACAATTTACGTTATGAAAAAGCCAAACGGCAGCCGCTTGACGATATTATTGACGGCTATAACAAGCGAAATCCTATTAAAGAAGAAACGCCTACCGACTCGGTCGAATATTTGCGGGAACAATATCGAAAAGACCCGTCTTCCTTGAATGGAATTCAACTTTTAATGTTAGGAATGGCGGAATTAAAGCGTAAAGAAGACGCCAAGCAAAAAGAACGTCAAAAGGCGGTCAATGACTATATGAAGCCTTATCATGAAGCGAAAAAGGAACAAGAAGAATATATTTCTACTCATAGCGAAGATTTCAAGCTGTTAGCGAAGCAAATGGCGGAACTACAAGCGGAATTTCAGCGGTTGAACGGCGGTGACAATTAAAAATGATTGTCGCCGTCTTTGTTTGTTACGCCTATTTTTTCGTCTTTTCGTGTAGAAATTGGCATTCTATCAAACGGGGGTGATCGGAATGCCTGGAAGTGAAGATTTACAACGTTGGGAAGAAACTGACAAACTACTTTCTAAATTAAGTATTATGCTTTACGGGATTGATACAACAAAATTAAATTGGAGGGAAGAACAGGCATTCATTGAAACGTGGGAAAAGCGTCGGCAACTTGAAGAAGAACTTGAACGAAGGAATCCGAAGCCAAAGCCCGTTCTTTCAAAAGCGGAAGAATTGGAACAACGTCGGGCAAATTTACTTTTGGCGAAGTTCGAAAAGGTACGAAGTAAAAAGCCTTTGAAGGAAACGACAAATGAAGAAATTCGGAAACAATTTCAAATATTACGTTCTATTGTTGCAGCGTTAGGAGGTGAATAATTTGGATATTTTCGAAGGTTTAACTGAACTTGAGGCCAAGATTGTTGTTGAACTTGCCAATAGAAACAGCAGAACTTACGAAGAAATTGCCGCCGCTTGCGGAATAAGTGAACGTCAATTGTATCGCTATCGTCAAAAGCAGCATATCAAGCAGGCAGTTCGTGAACTAGCGATTCAAGAACTAGAATCCGAGATTCCCGATATTATGCAAGCGTTAAAAAGGAATATCAAGAAGGGCGATTTCCGTTCGATTGAATTGGCGGTCAAAATGCTTGGTCTTCTTGTTGAACGCCGTGAAATTAATCAAACAACAACAATCAATAACCAGCGTCTTTTAGAAATGAGTGACGAAGATATCAACGAAGAATTACAAGCGATTGAACGGGAACTAAAAGTAATAAATGGCGGTGCAGAATAAAATGCATCACTTTTTTGATATTACAGAACAGATAACGAACGGAATTGATTTCGAAGTTCACGCAACAAGGGGCGAACATTGGGACGAAAGTATTTGGAATGAATTCGAATCACGAAAGGAAAAGGCGGCGGCTATGCTTCGGAATGATATGCCGAACAATATTTTCAAGATAGCACAAATCGTAAAATTGCCCGTTATGATTGTTCGTGAAATGGAATCCCAATATATTTCGAAATAGAAAGTCCAATGAAAGGCGTATTGAATAAAAAATATCGAAAAGTGACTTCCTTTTAAGAGGTCGTCACTTTGTTTTGATTTTTGATAATATTTATGAAAATATTAATATTCAAATAAATAAATAAAGTATTTGTAATAGTATTGTAAAAAATTTGAAGATTTATGGTATTATATGTTTATCTTCTAAATAACTTGGGGCGAATTATAATGAGAGATATAAAACATAAATTTGCGATTTATAAAATTAAAGACATAATTGCTTGTATAAAATCTTTAAAGGATAAAGGGTTTGAAGAAGTAACCTGTAAAGATCCAAACTTTAAACTTTTTATGGCTAAAAAGGTAAACAAAGCAAAATGGGAAAGAATTCTTACTCAAGTAGCGGAAGACCCCAAAAACATAGATGCATCAAACGAAACTTCTTCTTTTGTTTTATTAAGGACTATTGAAGAAAATACATATGCGTTTACCGGGGGAATCGGTTATTACGTAATACAAAATTCAATCTTTACTGATTTCGGCTTAGACCTTATGAGTAAAATAATTGAACCAAATCGTATTAAGTATATAAAGCAGAAGCCTTTAGCTGGAAAAACGGTACAGGAAGAAAGTGTCTACAAGGAGTATTATAATTATGAGTTTGATACTACTAATTGGGGGAAGATTTCTAAAGAAATTCTTGGAGAAATCAATGATACTGATTTAAAAGATGAATTGGGGATTGAAATTACCGGAAAGTTTAAGATTCGTTTGCAAGGGAAGTCTTCTTTTACAATAAATCGTGCATTAACTTTAGACCAACTTGATATAGTACTTGTAAGTTTAGATGAAATATCCAAAAGGGAAGATAAGTTCCGTTTATATAAAGGATTTTCCGAGGTCAAGAACAAGGAAGACTTAACGAAATTATGGGCAAAATTAAATAATAACCTAATTATGTTATATAAAGGATATAGAGAAAAAATATACGATTCCCTTGAATCAAATATAATTATTTCCTATTCAGATGTAAGGGAATTTATCCTAACTGATTATTATGTAATTACATATAAATCAAATGTGATTAGACTGACTGATATAAACTTAGAAGCAATTTTTGACTTCTTAATGGATATAGGTATCGAGGAGTTTGACGAAAGGCTTTTAAATCAAATAACTATTACTGGTCAAGATAGTGACGGTGGAATTAAATATACAGATAAGCTTAAAGTCTTTTTGATGGTTGATACTGTTGATAATGACAAAAATTATTGTTTAATAGACCAAAAATGGTTTGAAGTAAGTAAAGATTTAATTGAAATCGCCAATGAGCAAGTAGCGGAAATTTTAGATAACTATATTGTAGAAGGGTTCGATTTACACAAATGGAATCACTCGAATGAAAAGTTGGAAACTGAAGATTCTTATATCGAAAAAGTATGCGGGACAAAAGACCTCGTACAAATGCATAGAGATCATATCTATATCAGAGGTCAAGATAAAGCGGAAGCGTGTGATATAGTAGATTTTAGAACAGAAAATAGTTTGTTTATATTTGTAAAAAGAGGCTTGGGGACTTCTTTACGGGAATTATTTGCCCAAGCGAGAAATTCAATGGAATTGTATTATAAAGATCAGAAATTTCGATTAAGTGCTTTAGAAAAAATTAAAGGTAAAACCCAGGAGAATTTCGATGAAAATAACATAGGGGTAATCCTTGCATTCACAGACCATATTTTGAAACGAGACAATGTATTGCTTGTGAAAAAAATAAGCACTATTGTAAAGTTAGACATGATTCAAACATTTAGTTTTTTAGAAAATATGGGTATAAAAAATATTATGTTATTTGAAATTTCACACTCATAACAGTAAAATCATCGTGATTAAGGGACGTTCTACGTGGGACGTCTTTTTTGTAGTTGAAGAAAACTTTGCTACGAAAAATCTCGGCTAAATAAGGCATAAAATAGGTGTAGGAGAATCACATTATAAACCAATTATCTTCGGGACAGTGTATGTTGCTGTTCGATTTTGGTTTATGTGTTGACATAAACGGCGCTAATCGTTTAATATTGCATTATAATTGATTCGCACGACAAACGTTCAACGTTTTATAAGTGCAAAATACGAATAATATGAACTAATACGAATAGTGTGACGTCCTTCACGCTTCAAATTAACGATATATCAACGGAAAGGGGTTCGTTCCTCTTTCGAAATTAACCGCTGCACGACTCAAAATCGTGTTCCTTCTGGAGTGTCGGTTCGACCCCGACCACCGGTATCTCCAAGTAAAAGCGAGTTAATTTAAGAAACGATAAAACACTCACAAATGTTGATATATCAATGTTTGTGGGTGTTTTTTGTTTTGTGGGAAGACGGCTGACTAAGGTAGGTTTTTAAATCATTTTACACAAATTTTACACAAGAAAAATTAGTAATGCTTAATAGCGTATGGGTTTTACGAAGGTGATAAAATATAATTAGGTAAGGTTTGAATAACTATTAATGGGCAGTTTTATGAGTGAAAAGTAGGAAACAAGGCCATTTCTGCAAAGGATGTGGGGTTTTTCTGTCTAATGAAAAATTTAGCGGTAGAGGTCACCGTGAACATCTTTGTAAAGAGTGTAAAAAAGCAGGTATAGTAAGAAATACTAAGTCAAATTCCAATTATGATCGGGATTTTCATCGTCTATCTAATATAGATAGTATTTTAGTCCAAGCTGAAATCCGACCTGAAATACAATTCGGAGATGTTATTTCAACTAAATGGGTCTTATTTTGAACATGGTTAATTGTTTTTTTTGTAACTTTATGACTTTTACGAATAGATTTCTTCTGTTAGTATTCATTAATTGTTATAATGTAATGATAGAAGGAGTTCAAGGGAGGAATGTACCATTGGCTATGGATGAATCAAAAGCAAAAGTTGGAATTAATCCTGAATTCATACCTTTTCTAAAAGGGGCACATGTAAATTCAATTGATGAAGATGTTAATATATCACTAGCCTTGTATTTGTTTACTGCGAGAAAAATAACACTTGCACGAGCAGCTGAACTGGGTGGTAAAAGCATATCAGATTTTATTCAAATCTTAATTAATCATAATATTCATTGGGCAGAGTATACAGAGGAACATAAAAAGCAAGATGATGAAACGATTGATTTTATTCTAAAAGAAGATGGTAAAGGAAAACAAGATGAAAGCGATTTGTAATACTAGTCCTATTATTGGGCTATCTATCATTGGTCGTCTTGATCTTCTGTGGGAACTGTTTGATATCTATATTCCACAAGAAGTTTATAATGAAGTTGTGAAACAAGGTAGTGAACAAGCAATCGGGAAACAAGAATTAAGAGATGCTGTGGCTAAGGGGTTAATAAAAGTCCATGAAGTAAAAGATCAAGGTTTTGTAGTAAAGTCTTATGGACGTTTGCATTAAAGGAGAGCTAGAAGTAATCGTTGGAGCCAAGGAACTAGGTGTGAGTATTGTTATTATTGATGAAAAGTCTGCAAGGAATTTTGCTGAAACATTAATGCTAAAACCATTAGGTCTTTTTGGTATTTTAAAACTTGCGAAACAAAAAGAAATGATTAATGAAATTAAACCACTGATAGAATTGTTAGTTTCGAAAAAGTTTCGGATATCCGAAAAGCTAATTAGCCAGTTACTAATGGAAGTTGGAGAAAATTAAATGGTCATCACACAGAAATGTCAGCAGCATATAATTTACTGGTGAAATTCAAATAACTGTTATCATGGTCCAGCTAAAGTTAACTGGGCTTATTTTGTTGTAAATATAAATTCAGGAAGTTAAGTTTGTGAACAGTTACGCTTAGAGTAACCAATTATTATAATAAGACTATTACAAAGCGACTTAGAACTTCTATCTACTTATAAAAAAGTAACATAACCTGGCCGCAAAGTAATGTGAGTTACTTATTTCTTGCAAGTATTAAATTAGCCACCAGCACCGCGAATAACTGATGCTGACGTCGATGTTCGTGCATCGGAACCTTCATATATCATAAACCACAATGATCTTAACTTCAAATAAGCCTGTAAATTTTCATAGGTATCAATTGTCTTTTCTCATCTCTTCCCACGGTTCCTTAATTACATGGGTACTTTGGTGCCTGTGAACTCTTTAATGATAAACGATGATTCAAAGAGTTTGAAAAAAACGAAATAAATCTTCACTAGGGGTGTAATGAGATGCATTTATCAAATTTTGAAAATTACTTTCAGGAGCATATTCTTGGGCGTGGCCTGGATTATTATCACAGTAAATTGATTACTAGTCTTGAAACAGATGATGGACATCATTACGTCGCAAGCGTCGACGGTACGGAAATGTATAATGTACATGTGGTTATAAGTGAGAATGAGGATGTTACTGAAATTTCGTGCGACTGTCCTTACGACTACGATCAATTATGCAAACATATGGCAGCAGTCCTTTTTGCTATTCGCGAGCAGAAGGGTGTTCCTATACCAGGGGAAATAAAGCAGGACTTGCCCTCACTGCTACAAAGTCTAGATAAAGAGGAACTTATACGTATCCTTCTTGAAATCGCGGATGAACGCCCGGATATTGAAAAAAGGCTATTATTTATCTATTCAAAAAGTGAAAATGAACTTTTATCGAGTGATCGATTAATTAAAGAATATATACGTCGAGCTAGTAGAAAGGGCTATATCGAATGGAATCAGGTTGATTACGCCCTTGAGGGGGCTGATATGGTCTTGGAAAAAGCCCGAACGAAAGCGGATGAAGGAAATTACAAAACAGCTGTTTTATTAGGAATAACCGTCTTAGCGAATGCGGTTGAAATGTTAGAATACGCAGATGATTCAAGTGGTTCAATTGGAATGGTCATATCTTGGAGTATTGAAACGATTGATCGGGCTATTTGTGAGGGAATAGATGAATTCCCATTACATGAAAAAGCAGAGCTTTTTGAGACGCTGATTAAAGAAGCTATGAACGAAAGATATGACGATTGGTGTGAGTGGCGTATTGATTTATTAAGGGTATGTGTGCACTTTTGTGCAGCAGAGGAATTGCGCAGAACATTAGAAGAACGGTTATCAAGAATGATGAAAACCGTATCTACAGATTCTTGGCGTTCGAGTTATGAAATAATTGAATTGAAAAAACTTCAGCTAAAGATAATTGAAAATTTTGATGAGGATGAAAAAGCGGAACGATTTATTGAAGAAAATATTGTTCACCCCTATTTTCGTGAACAGGCAATTACAAAAGCAATGCAAAAAGGAGAATATAACAAAGCCATTCAGCTTGCATTAGATGGGGAAAGAGAGGCAGCAAACCAGTGGAATGGATCTGTTAAAAAGTTTAAAGAATATCGTTATCAAGCGTATAAACTGATGGGTGACATTGATAAACAAAAAAGACTAGCACTAGAGTTTTTACAACACGACGATTTTAACTATTATGCAGAATTAAAAGGACTTTACTCACCGGATGAATGGCAAGTAAAATTAAAAAATATAATTGCCTGGTTCCAAAGCCAAAAGAATCGTTCTTACACATACCTTTCTATTATAAAAGAAGAAAATTTAACGGAGCATATTCTTGAATATTGTAAAGCCAAGGCATCCACGATCACAGAACTTTATCCCTATTTAGAAGAAAGATACCCTGATGAGGTGAACAATCTTTTTATTGAATATATCCGAAAGGAAGCAGAAGCTGCTTCTAATCGGAAGCAATATCAAAGCGTTGCTTCCATAATAAAACAATATAGAAAGGCTTGTAGTCTAGGACAGCCAACTGACATCATTGATGAGCTAAAACTAAAAAATAAAAGGCGTCCGGCATTTATAGATGAACTGGAAAAAGTGAGTTTCGCTTTTGCTAGAAAAAGATAATCTGTTTGAACAATGCTGCAATAGTGAATAAAGATTTGAGGTTATTAGTAATGGGGAAGAAGAAGGAAAATAAGAACAAGAATTTGGGACCGCGGCGCAAACGAATGAATCGAAAAGGCAGTCTGCAGAGTGCCAAGGGACAATCATACTTATTTCTCCCTCATCTACTTTATCAACTATGTTCCTGAATGAATATGCTTAATAGCGTATTGGTTTTACGAAGGTGATAAAATATTAAGTAGGTAAGGTTTGAATAACTATTAATGGGGAGTTTTATGAGTGAGAAGTAAGAAACGAGGCCATTTCTGCAAAGGATGTGGGGACTTTCTGCCTAATGAAAAATTTAGTGGTAGAGGTCACCGTGAACATCTTTGTAAAGAGTGTAAAAAAGCAGGTATAGTAATAAATACTAAGTCAAATTCCGATTATGATCGGGATTTTCATCGTTTATCTAAAGCTGTTAGAAACTGTATGATTATTTATATGGAGCATGAAAGTTACTTTTTATTTGAATATCAACTTTCCCGGTATATTATTGGAGGAGGAGATGAACTTAGCTCAGAAATCTATGTGTATCAGGGAGACAAGGAGCAAAAATTCCTTATATCAGAAAAACTACAAAAGAATGAAGCTGTAATGGACGTTTTATACAAAAAATACTACGATACAATGGATAGCAACCAAAGTTTTGATTATGAAGAATTGATATACGAGGAGTATGTAGAAATTTCAAAGAAACGCAGACAGTTTCTTGAAGTAATATCATCGATTCATCATTTGAAGGAGTTCTTGATAGTTGGAAGGGGATAGAATTGATGACTCAATCAAGAAAAATTCGTCTAAAGAAATTATATGTTCCTTGTCCTGCTAAGGAAAACGATGAAATATTTCGAAATGGAGTATTTCATTTTAATATATCTAGAATATTGGAAGACATTCATTGTGGGAAACTAGTTGTTGATAAAGAATACGTAGATATTAATGAATGGTTTAAGTGGTATGGACATCATTCATCTTTAAATGAAGACCATTTACCTACAGTTAATATAGATAGTATTATAGTCCAAGCTGAAATCCGTCCTGGAATATTTTCTATCATAGATGGCAATCACAGAATAGAAAAAGCATTTCGGTTGGGTAAACCCTCCATTTATTCATATAAGCTAAAGGGAGAGCAGTTGATTCCATATTTTATAACTGAAAAAGGTTATCAAGCTTTTGTGGAATATTGGAATTCAAAATGTTAGATAAGAAAATTGGAATGAAGGATTTAATCGAAACTATTTTTTAGAAGGGATAAATGTCTATGAGGGTGAAGCTTGAAGATATAGTTGAGGGAATGGAAATGCAATCGGATGATAACCGATCATTTCTTAATCTAGATACTGGTGAAATCGTCCATGTCTCACAAGAGGCTCTATTAATTGCTGAAGATAGTGAGGACTATGAACACTTATCTGAATGGCAACAAGATGAAGTGAAAATAGCCTTGGATATAGTAGAGAGTTTTGGAAAGTATGCTGCACTTCCTTCTCAATTTGATATTTATGAGTATGATATGATGGAAAGTTTTTGTTATAGCCTTTCGGATGTTAAAATGCAGGATGTATTACTCAACTCAATTCGTGGAAAGGGAGCATTCAGACGATTTAAGGACAATATCCATCGTTTGGGAATGACTTATACATGGGATGATTACCGGGATCTGGAATATAAGGAAATAGCTAAGGGATTTTGTGAGAGGAAAGGCATTGACTATATAATTTGAGTGGCTTTAATCTTTTGGTTTATTTTGCTTATTTGGTTGGTTGGTTATACTAGGGATAAGGAGGTGCTAGCCAAATGATTAATGAAGGAGAATCAAGAATTGCTGATGTCATTCACGACTTGGAGGAAGTTTTGAAGGGGACGAAAGAAAAAGAGCAGAGCCTACGTTTGCAAAAGGCCATTAATACGCTTAAGGAACATTCTGTTACAGTAAGGTTAAAAGACACCACTATTACATTTTTAGCAGAAAATGCAGATGATGTTGTAAGTGATTCTGAAGCCAGTTATCACCCAATCACATCTCATGCTGTAAAACCAGTTGTTATTGGACTTTCAGAGGAAACAATAGATGAAAATGGTGTAAGGTATATAGATACCAAAACCGTGGCCGATTATTATGGCGTATCAACAGAAACTGTTCGCAATTGGATTAAGGACGGAAAGATTTCAGGTAAGCAATTATCCAATCGTGGGAAATGGTTCATTCCAGCTGAAGAGTTTGAGTATCTCAAGGAGCAAAGAGAAAATGATGATACTGAGGGTGAAATAGCTCAACTTCTTGGAGAAGATTTTGGTGACGATTGGGAAGTTGAATTAGCTGAAGAATAAAGGGGAGAAACGCGTGGTTGTCATTGCAAAAGATACAAACTTCGTTACTCCCAGAATTCTTCATGGTGGAAAATGAGGTAACCAAGAAATAAACTTACTAGACCGTTTGCTGTCTGATACCGTTCTTTTCCCCACTTTGACAATATTAGGAAAGTAATTTGATTAATGACAGGCACTTGTTGATTAAAGGTTGGCCATCTAATATCTCTGGTGTTACACAGAGAGAAAAATCAAGAGATTAAAAAGGTTGCAGTTCGCCACAGTCTACAACCACTAAATAACTTCCTAGAAAGATTACATAAAAAATACCAGGCACTCCGACAAAAGGAGCGCTTTTAAAGCATATTTACTAATATTGTTTATTTTTATCGGCTTTCTTTACATCGTTACTTATTATTATAGGCTTGATTCTTTCTCTAATTCTTTCGTGAATAAATTCTTCTTCAAAACCGAATTCTTTTAGTAGATAAAACTCTAAAATATTTCGGAGGATATAGAAACCATTTATTAAGTCTTCACCTTTAAGAGCTCTATCTTCAAGCTTTTTATCATAATGAGTATAATAATTTCTTGTGTCTGCAATTACTTTGGGAAAGTCAAGATGGTTTATATCAACAGTATAAAAATAGAAAGTATAGTCTGCTATTAATAAATCAGCTAAACGACTTCTTAAAGTTACGTACTTATGACTACCATTTAGTAAAAATTTTCTATCTTCATCCCTAAAGCCTTTAGGCCTAATAGAGATTAACTGTTCAACCCTTTTCTTAAAATCAGGTAAAGTATTGCATATTCTACGTGAGTGGTATGTTTCTAGTGCTTGTACCATGTTTTGAAAATGGCGACTAATAGATAATTTCTCGTTATATATACTGTCTATATACAACTCTATTATTGGTTCCATGATTGATGATATTTCTTGCCATTTTGAGAAGTTAGCATTTCTTAGCTCATTTAAACTAAAAAGAAAATCATGTCTAAGTCTGCGTCGCTTATTTTTATTTTTGCTGATGCTTTCTTTAAAAGCGTGAATAACCTCTATTGGTCTACTATGTTTTACATCATCATCAAATTCATAATAAATCTCAGGCGATTCTAGTATCACTTTATCAAAACTAAAAGGTTCCGCCATCGCTATTTCAATAAGTCTTTTCATTTGTTTGGCCTTACTCATAAACCACTTCAATCGCTGAAGAGACTTAGATTCAACTATCAGATAAGGAGTTTGTTTTAAAGTAATCTCTTCCTGAGTAAGATTAAAACCTGGAGAGGAGAAATCTAAAAAATATGATAAGGAATATTCATCGTTAGAATAAATTTCTATTGGTTCAGTTATGTCTAGCTCTATTAAAATGTCACTTTTACCATCGTATTTTGGCCTTAAATAATTGGAAATATCTCCCCATTCTATTATTCCAGGTATGCTTATTCTCATTTTTGAAAATCTAATATCATCCGTAGTTTCAAAGTCAACGCCATCAAGCATATAATTTGCCTGATATCCAAAAACTTCTTCTGAACCAACTCTACTCTCAGTTTTTATTCTTATACAGTCTAATAAAGTTATTTTTGCTCCATTCATTGTGGAGCCTTTAATAAAAGGTATTTCAAGTGGAAGTTCTAAAAAACTCATAATTGGTCCACTGTTAGGTATTCGAATATAAAGAGCTATTCCTCCTTCATCCTTATTTAGGTACAAGTCACCATAATACTCTTTTTCTGAGTTGTCTATTTTCCAAGTTCCAGTTGCTGAAAGGCTGACTTCCATTTAGATCATCCTTTATTTATTGTTTTATCTTAATAGTAACATGTTACTTAAGGTGGTTCTTTCATAAAAACTTGATTTTATCAATAACATTATCAAAATCTCTTCTACCGTCTTCTTCAGGCTTTACAAGTAAGTGCTCAGTATAATTCGGATACAGTATTTGTCTGTTTTTTAATAAAACCACACGTACATATGCTGCATATTCTGTTTCGCCATTTCTTCCTAATCAACTTCTCTAAAGCAAACCTTATTGATAAGTGCCAAGTACTTATCGATTAAAAAATTGTGCGAATATATAAACAGGTAAGAGGGTGTCCCAACAGGTCGTTGAATGACGGCTTTAGTGGGACACCCTCTTATACAGTTTTAAAGTTTAAAAATAAATGAATAGGTTTATTCCATCTAAAGGGGACTGAAATGGTAAAATATTGTTATGGTATCTTTTACTATTAAAATTATGTGTTTACTAACAAACTAATCTAAAAGAGGGATTGATTATGACAGTAAAATTCATTTCACATTTGGGTACTAGCCCTGATATTGTCATTGACCAAATGCGTTTAACCTTAAATGAAATTATTGCAAAAGCACATCGCGTGAAACAAACAACAGAACTAGATGCCATACTTACGAAAATGAAAGAATTATTCTTTAAATTAAACATGGCCAAGTTAACAATTGACAAAACTATCCTATCGATTACCGGTTTACAAGGCGTCGGAAAAACAAAAATTCTTCGCCATTTATATGAATTAGACGATACATTACTTCCATCCGATGCAGGACGTGGAGAAGTATTACCTGTACTCTTTACCGAGACAAAAGGGATCAGTTTTCCTAAATATTTCGTCCGTCGTGCCATTCGGAACCATGCTAACATGTTTGAACTACATGATATCGAAGTAACGTTATCAGAGTTTAATCAGATTGCGGCAGATAATGAGATGGATGAGCTATGGCTTGAAGTTCGCCTCCCACAGCGATATTTCAATACTGAAATTTCTTTAGTTCTTTTACCTGGATTTGAAAAAGAGCGAAATCAAAAATCTCAAAGGTACTTAGAGACATTTTTAAAACTTTCCACGTCAGTTGTGCTTGTTTTTAACCATAAAAAACTGGCACAGTTGGATCAACAATTATTGATTGAAAAAATAGCATTGGATTATAGAGAAAGTGCCCCAGTCTTTGCTCTATCTTTTGCGGAGGAACTAAATCCTGAGCAGAGAGAGCACTTAATAAACGATTTATCTCGTAAGTACAATATCCCTTTCAATGAAGCTGATCGGCTTGTTTTTACCGGGACAAGTGAGGATCTAAAGGACTATCCGGAAAAAATCATACATGCGATTCGTCAGTATTCCTTAACCAATGCTAGCGGATATGCAATGCAGATGCATATGCTGACTTCTCTAACGAGTGAACTCATTATGTTATCATCATCATTCGAAGAGGAGATCAACTCGATTAAAGCAGATACCCTAAAAAAACATCTGCAAAATGAGAAGAATAGCAGCCAACTCGGTTTATATGAAATTCGCGATGCCTTCCGTCAATATCGCGAAAAGGTAACCAAAGAGGTTAGGAATGTCGTAAACAGAACACTTACCGCGCACGTGAACGAATGTTCAGTTCAAATGGATGAGTCAATCAAATCAGAGAAATATAGTCCTCTAGATAAGTTTAAATCTGCATTTATCAAGCAGAGAACTTTTGAAGAACAGCTTCTATTTAAAAATGAGATTAAAGAAAAGTGGAAAGGCAAAAACGAGGTGGAGGCAGAAAGAAGACTAATTAATGCTTTAGAGTCTTTTGTTGCGAATGAAACCCGTTCCTTACAAACGCAAACCACTCAGACAAAACTCGAAAAACCCGTCAACCCGTTGCTTGCTCCTGTAAACCTTTTGGAAAAAAGCAATGCAGCAGTGGATACTAATAGTGTGATTGAGACGGCGTTAACTAATATGGACCGTTACATGAATTTAGGGGTAAGTGACTTATCGATAACACTAACTCGGGACGATTTAAAAGTTTTGCCAATTGTGGCGGTAGGGATTGCACAAGAGATGGTAGTTGCCAGCCTCATTTTAGAACATGAAAAATTTGATCGGTTAGATCAAGATGTAAAAAACGAAATCTTGGATAAATCCAACAAGTTGATTGCGGAGTTTCAGGATTTAGCTGTATCTACGTCTACTGTGGTAAAAGGTGCTGCCATCTTTTTTGGAATTGATGCATTGGATGGAACGGTCAATACATTTGGTGCCTTGACAGGTTTGTTAACATCATTAGGCGTATCATCAGCAGCGGCTGCACCAATTGGATTACTCATTGTTGGCGCAGTTGGTAGCGGCCTTGCAATTAATAAAGGATCAGAACGAATTGAAAAATATAAATTTGAGCGAAGCCAACTATCGAAAGAAATCTTTCATTTGTTTGCTAACGCACAAGAAGAATCTATTATTGCAACGATTAATAACATCCTAGACAAAATGGAAGAGAAATTAATCGATACCTACCACGCGAGAAAAGGCACGGATAAAAACTTTGGATTACTGGATGAATTGGACCATCGCATCAGTCGCTTACAAAATCTGTGCGGTGAGATGCAGGAGTTGGCTTTTAGAAATGAATCCTACATTCACTAAATTTCATCAAAATCGACTTGAATGGGCCTTTCAAGCGAAAAAGGAATTCATCGACCATTTCGTAAGGTTGGATGTAGAGATTTCGGAGTCCACTTATTCAAAAGAGCTGTTGATATCAGTTTACGGACCCACCCAAGTAGGGAAGACGACGGTAATACTCTATTTGTTAGGGATTAAGCAGGACAAGCTTGAGCAGTTATCCACGTGGCTTAGGGGCAGGAAAAAATTAGGCGAGTCCTCTACGGTAACGGTGATGCGCTATGAACGGTCGCAAGATGAATATTTCCATTTACGACTGCCAAATCATTATGAGAGAGTCGGACTAACGGGAGAGCAATTAGAAGCAGAATTGCACTCCCTTCGTTTCAATGTAGAACAGGAAGGAGCTTATTCTGTAGAACCGGTTACGGTTGAGATTCCTTTCTATTTTTTCGAGGAAAGAGATGTTCATATTAATATTGTAGATTTACCGGGAATAGAGTCTGCCGAATTAAAAGAAGTAGAGCACGTAAAACAATGTATAAAACACTGGCTTCCGTTAAGTGAAGTTTGTTTACTGGTGGACGATGCGACACAACTAACTGCCTTTACGCAATATACCTTAAAAGGGATCAAAAACTGGTATGAGCAACTTAGTAATTTTCGTGTCATCCCTACACGGGCATTATCTTTGGATAACATTCGAAGAAAAATCCAGAACTGCCTGATTGTCTCAGCAGACGACTTAATTGCTGATTATGCAAAGGTTTTAAATCGTGTTTTGAAGATGGATCTCGACCTATCTAAAACCATTTATCCGATTGATTTGGGTAATTCTTGGAATGTGATTCGGGAAAAAGAACCTTTTTTATACGAAAAAATGAAATATATCATAGCAGAGATTTTGGAGAATTTGCAAGAGGATTTAGAGAATGTGGAAGTCAATGAACTATCTTTCAATCGTTTAATGGGATTGTACAAAGAAGCGGAAGAAGCAAGTAAACAAGAGTTGGAACAGCAGCAAGATAAAATAGATAAATATAAGAAATTCATAGAACGACAAACTTTTATGTTTGAGCAGGAACAGGAAGCGGACGTTCAACAATACGAGCATATACGTAAGGAGTTAGACCTCTATCAAGACTTCATGAATAGAATTAGGTTTCAAGATGTAAATCCTGATGCGATTATGCACCGGATTCATCAAAATATTCGTTACACGGATAGTGATCGGAAAGCAAGTGCTATTAATGAAGCGGCATCCAAATTACAGCTTGGATTGGAAAAGGAATTGGATGCTAAACTAAGGGCAATTAAACAAGAAGCGAGCATCTTAAAAATATCAGGTACCCATCAGTTAGAGCTGCCTTATCTTTATCCGATTCCGAAAGTTGAAAAAATGTTTGATGCTTTTAGGTTTGAGAAAACCTATAAGAAGGCTTTTTATGAGACGACGGACTATGCATTTGATTGGGTAAATGTGATGTATCAAAATTTTAATCACCTCATTAAGCCCATCTATAATAAAGTGAAAAATCAGGTAGAACTTTTGGAGAAACAGGTTTTAGATTTAAAGTTTGTAAGCGAGGAGAGAAAGAAAAAACGAGAGAAGCTGTTTGTAATGTACCAGGAGGAAAAGGGAAGGTTTGAAAGCCACTATCAAGAAATCTTAGAAATGTGGAATCAAGACCGGGAACATGCGACACAGTTACAAAGCTATTTTATTAAGCATTGGATGAATTATAAAGCGGAGCTGCAGTATCATTTTCTATACGGAGATGAGAAGGAACGCTGGCTTGCATCGCAGTATCTGCAGCTTTTATTACAGGACGGGAAGAAAATAATTGAATCTTTAAACTGAGGCGAAAAATCATATGGTGAAAACACATTTACCAACGAAGAGTGAATACGATAGGGCAGTCGATGAATTAAAAAAGTTAAATGAAGATGTTTTTTATGATGATTTTAAAGACAAAATCGAAAAACTAGAAAAAAGTTTCATTGAAATAACCGTAAGCCATTCAAACGATTTTAAAAAAGAAGCCGAAAATATAAGTAGCCGAGCGAGTATGTTATTTCGTCAGATGGAATCGCAACAAAAGGAAATAAAAGGCTATTTGGAAGAAAAGCAAAACCATATCATTCAAAAAAACCAGGATTTCCTAGAGTTAGAAAGGACTCAGCTATTATTTGTTTATGAAGAGCTGCAAAAGAGCATTCAGTTATTTAACGAAAGAATGTTAGAATTGCAGCAAACTGTTGAGAATAGGACCAAGGATTTGCTGGGTCACACGTTACAAGCTATTGGAAATGTTTCTAGCGAGGTAACCGAATTTACAAAGAAACTATCGAATTCAGACGAGAGAAATATACAATTTCTAAAGCAAAACGAGGCCTATGTCACGCTAACAAAAGAAAAGCTAGCCTTAACAGAAGGGAAAATTGCTTCTCATATGGCGGCCCTTCAAGATATGGAAAATCAGCTGAAACAGATGCATAAGCGATACGAAGAAATGTTTCAAAGACATTCAGATTCGATCAAAACTATTTTGACGGTTCGAGAAGAAGCACTCATCAATAAAATTACCCAGCAAATAGAATACTCGGACGCAAAACATTTTGAACATCATGAGAATATGAAACGGGAACTCCAACAGTGGCACGAACATATGGAAGCTCTTAATAAAAAAAGTAATGACATACTAGGGTTGATTTCAAGTAGGATGTCCAGCAAAGAAGATTTAGAAAATGTAGAGAAAAAAAGTAAATGGAAACTGAATTTCCTCTTGGCTATCGTGGCAATCGAAGTGATTGTTATTGGGATTAACTATTTTTTATAAAGAGTCGTGGTGTTCCTCTTCTATATGATATTTGCTATCATGTGACCAATAACCGGGATGGAAAAAAGTGTCACATGAAGTGTTAACCCTGTCCTATTTTTGGACGGGTTTATACACTTTTAAGTATTAAACTCAACTTGTACATACGGGTACTTTAATGGAATTAGCTATAGAGTAGTAAAAGCTCAGAGCTAAGTCTCTGAGCTTACAAATTTTCAAAAGTACTAATCGTTTGTTTTTCTTCTTCTTCACGAAGTTCTTTAATCACATGGGAATAGTACTTATAAGTGGTTTCGATATCACTATGCCCCAATCGCTCACTTACATAATTTATGGAGACTTTTTTATATAGTAGGACACTTGCATGTGTGTGCCTCAGTCCGTGCATTGTAATCGGATCAATCCCGAGGCCTTCTAAGGTTTTACGAAGGAGCTTGTTGGCATTTGTGTTACTGATTACTTTGTATTTTGACTCAGGGCTATAAAAAACTAACCCATACATATTTGGCGGTAATATCTCAAAGAGTCTATTAAATGTGGCCATTGTTTTTATATCTAATTTGATCGTACGAATGGATGCTTCATTTTTTGTCGGACCAAAACCTTCGGGATGCCTTTTTGCATAACCCCATGTTTTATCAATTTTTATTGTGTTATGTTTAAAGTCGAAATCCTTTCTTGTTAGTCCGACTAACTCTCCAAAACGTGCACCAGAAGTCAAGCCTAGTAATATTAAATAATACCCTAACCCTTGGTCTAACAGCTTGTAAATCGCTTGACGCAATCTTTTAGTTTCTAAATAATTTAAATGTTTTTCTTCTGGTTTCTTTGCAGGATTTGTCCAAGTTAATACGGCTTTCCTAGTAAAATCATTCTGGATAATTTGCTCCTCAATTGCATCCTGAACACACCCCCGGATATGCGTATTTACTTTTTCTACTGTTTCTCGTGCCTTATCCGCGCCAAATTTATTTAAAAATAATTGATAGTCATGGCGCTTAATATCCTGTAAAGGCCTACCGCCAAAATATTCTTTAATTGCTTTGGATGTATAATCGTAATGAAGCTTTGTTGTTTTTGTTAAATTGGATTTATAAAGATTCACCCATTTTTCGAAATACTCATCAAACGGCATTGGCTTTAGATGTGGTAAAATTCCTTTACTTAATTGCGCTTCTATTTCTGCTGCTGCAATTTGTGCCTCTTTTTTGGTTTTAAATCCACCTTTTCTTATCGGCTTCGCTACGCCGTTAACCGTGTGACTCACGGTAAATTGATATGTTTTACCCCGTTTTTGAATACTTGCCATGATGTCACCTCACTATTGATAGTTGGGGTAACCAGGCGCAGTAAGGTGCTGCGCTCGGTAATATGGTAGAATGATAGGTTTTAAGCAAAAATCCGGTCAAAATTTTCGTCTAAAAACTTTGCCATTTGTGATGCTTGAAAGGACCATGTTTGACCTTTGCTTTTCGGGTAGAAAACAAAACCTCCATTTTCAACGTCAAGTATCTTTCGGAATCTTGTCGGATATAGGATATTTTCCTTTATCCACTCACTTTTTCTATTAACTCTCTTTTCAAGATCTTTCATAGACCAATAGACCCCTGTTAATTGCAGCTTTTTCAGTTCCTGAAGCTCTACCTTTGAAATGATTACTGTATCGTTTGGAATCGGAATATTTAAACTCACAGAGAGTAGTTGTGAATTTGATGTAGATAGCTACCAAAGTTTGCTTGATATTATGGGTAAACTTTAAATTGAATAAATAAAATATTTGTAATGTATATGCAGGTGAAAACTAATTCACCTGCATATTTGGTAGAAACCTGTAAAAATATTGGTGGAGGCCATTCTATGAATAAGGATGAAAAAATCCAGTATGCAAATTATTTAATTGATGAAATTACTACAAAGTTTCTTCAAAAAGATAATCCATATATCATAATGGAAGGCTATGAGTATTTTCGTGAAGTGATTACACTTTATGCAAAACAATCAAACTTATTGGAAAGTACTTTGCTATTAATTGAAAATAACCATGCTGAGGAAGCTTATGTATTAGTAAGGTCAATGCTAAACAACGCAATGTTAATTGATTACTTATGTAATGATGATGATGGAGAAAGATATAAAAATTACATGATACAACCTACTAAAGCTGAGCTTTCATTCTTTTACGATATTAAGAAGGCATTGAAAAATGGCTGGCTTAAGGAAGCCCCTCCAGAGTTAGATAAGAGAATAAAAGAATATGAGGAGCTTCTTAAAAATGAAGGCTTTACAACAAAAAAGAAAACTAGAGGTAAACTTCAAGATGGTATTGACACAAAACTGTTAAACATAAAGGGAATGGCTTTAACTGATGAACTCTTATTTGCTCACTACATGATGTTTTATAGAGAGGGAAGCAAATACGAGCATTCAGATTTTTCCTCATTAGAAGTTTATAGAAATCCAATTGAGGATCTTCCTAATACAGTTGCTTTTATTTTGGATTTATCAAGAACTGATCCGGTACTTGAAGAAAAGTTGTTGAATCTTGCTATTACAATTTATTCTCTTACTTTCATTAGACTATTGCAGCATATAACTAATAAACAGGGTCACTTAATACAAGAAGAGAGAAAGCCCGAGCTAGCAAAACTCTCTTTCATAATTCAATCTAATAATTTATACTTTCCATATACGAAGCAAGAAAATCCAACTAAATGAAAGTGGACGCTTAATGAAAGAGGGAAAAAGGAAATAAAATGTTTATGATTGTCTATTACTGCATTCTGATTAACTCTAGGGTCTTAACCTAATGCTATTTTACATGTTGGAGGATTCTTATGGATATAAATGAAGAAAGAGAAAAATATATTAAAGAAAATCCAATGGATTATTTAAAAGCTTTAGAAGTCCTAAATCGTTTCCCGAACGATGCTTTTAATACGATTTATAAAATAATAAAATTACATGTTCCTGATGAGGTTTATAAATATTACTCGTTAACTAACAATGAGGAACTTAATAATATGAAGTTTACAACATTAGAAAACAGAGAAGTATACCTGTCATATGCAAGTGATTTTAATGACCCTTTTGATAATCGATCCTATTATTATGATGTTGGGAGATTGAAAAAATACAAATTTGGATTTTTCTTTGATGAAAGTTTTGTAGAAGATAAAATAAAATATACAAGATTGGCATCCTTTTCAAAGTCAGGGATTAGTAATTTACCAATGTGGGCGCATTATTCCAATAATCATCATGGTTTTTGCGTAAGTTACTCAACAGACTTTAATAAAAATAAAGAACTTAGCCCATCTTTATTTCCGGTACAATATTTAGAGGGACGAGTAGATGTTACGGAGTATTTTGAAGGCTTTTTAATTAATGTAGAGGATAATTACGCAAATGCTATTAAAGAACAACAAAATGAAATATTAATTGATAATTTAATGTTATTATGGGTTCAAATCTTAACTTGTTACATTAAACAGAAGAAGTGGGAATACGAACAAGAATTTAGAGTAATGAAACCTGCAAATGTTCTTAAGGCTGATTATATGAGAGCAAACCCATCAGCAATTTATATTGGTTATAAATGCAAAGACGAACATATAGTCCGATTGGTTAATATTGCTTTTACTTTAAATATTCCAATTTATAAAATGGAATTAAATCCAACCTCAGAAGACTTTGAACTTGTACCAAAAATAATTTCTTTATAAAACGCAAAGCGTGGATCAAGTATTTTCCTAATACTATGATTTACAAATAAACTTAGGGAATAGGTATGAATGTTTTAAGATATTAAACTTACCTTTCTTGAATAAATTTTGCTCATCTAAATCTTTTTACACAAATTTTACACATAACTAGTAAAAAACCTTATAAACTCAATAACTATCAAACTATATCGACCCCGACCACCAGTATCAAAAAATTTAGTTTCCTTTTGTACTAAGTATCCATTTAGACTAATGATTCTATTATCTAAATGGATATTAACTTCTGTTTTCCTTCTATTTCATAAACTTTTTTGATGCTCAAAACAATAAATTTTTCCTTGGAACTTCTTATTAGATAAACAGAAGGCTTTTACTTTAGCAGATACTGGTTTCTGACAGACTATACATTTAGTTTCCTTTTCTTTTTTATCAGTGATGTTCTTTTTTTCTTTGATAATATCTATATGCTGCTTTCTAATTGCAGCGTCTGTAATATTAGCATTCAAAAGTGAATTGTATATCGTCTCAATCTCATTTTTTAGAAAAATCGGCTTTTTGTATTGTAATTTAAGAACAGCCACCTTTCTATTAATAAAATGAGTTAATTCAACGTCATAAATTACCAATTCATTAGAATGAATCTTTCTCAATTCTTCCTCAATTTTAAAAGTGCATCTCTTTGTAAAGGAAACCAATGAAATAAAGTATTGCTGGTATTTATCTTCTATAAAATTTTTGAGAGCTTGAATATGACCATAATTCTGCATTAAAGGATTCCTCATTTTAAACTTACCATTGATTAACCAAGTTTTTTTATTTTTGCCTCCATAAATAGTGCCTTGATAATTCTTTGTTTCAATTACGAATAAACCATAAGGGGTTATGATGATGTGGTCAATTTGGGAATATCCCGTTGATGATTTAGGATTTTTAATTAGTAAATCACTTAAGTACATATAATCTTTAGATAGTTGGGATAGTTGAATATCGATTTTGTATTCTCCAAGTTCACCTTTTCTAACTGCAGTTCGGTTGTCCTTTATTTTTGTTGTCGCGTTGTTTGTCTTTTTTACAGGGATTGGAGTTTCTTTCATATTATTATTAATGTTGTCTTTCTTATTTTTAAATAGAAAATCTAAAAACATGATTTGCCTCTTTCCTATGGGAAATATTTCATTATACTTTAATATCGACTTACATGGACGAACTTGAATAGAGGTATGCTTAATAAGGAAATCCAGTATTTTTGACTATTAATTTATTTCACTAGTGTCGCATAAATAAGTTCTGAATTTTCAGTTTTGTATTTTCTATATTTTTAAGAAAAAATAAAAACACCAAAACTAAGGTAGTAAACATCCATTTTTTTACTATAACCTGTGACTTATCCAACAACGACTGTTACAGCCCTTATGGCACGCACTTTCCTTTGATTTTGCGTAACCAAATGTTTGCGGATTTCCAGAGAGCTGCTTTTAAATAGCGACTAATTTGTAAATAACTTCGGTCGCTATTCGAGTTCAACTGGGCCAATACGTTCAAACAATACACAATCATCGCTATATACACTTGATTGTGTACAGCTTGCTCACTATGACCATAGAACTTTTTGATATTCAAATGTTGTTTCATCCATTTGAAAAAGAGTTCAATCGCCCAACGTGATTTATAGATTTCTGCGATTTCGTCTGCACTTAAATCAAATCGATTCGTTAGTAAGGTTAGCTCTTTGCCTTTTGTATCAAGTAATTTCAGTCGACGTGAAGTGAGTGTCAGGCACCGTAAAAAGACAGTTGTCTTTTGATGGTGCCTGACACCATTTTTTGGCACCATTTTTTTAAGAGGATGCCATATTTTTGATTCCAATGAATTCTATGATTTTCCGAATGTTTATTAACACAAGACTACTTAATATTAGAAAAACTCCAATAAGCATGATTGGGTGGACATTTTCCTCATAGAAAAAATGGCCGATAGTTAAAGCGATTAGCGGTGATACATACAACCATGTCGAGGGAAGAAAGGCATTGGTCTTTGCCACTAGGTAGTAATAGATAGTGTGGCCAATCATTGATCCCGCAATTGTCAAGTAAACGATAGATAAAAAACTCGGGATTGTTAGTGCAGGTGCTGTTTCCCTTGTAAATAGGGATAGAAGTAGCAAGAATATTCCTCCATAAATCATTTGCACACCGTTCATGGCCATTGGACTTTCCTCTTTAAATGTGCCGATAATTTTTCCAGAATAAATCGTACCGACTGCATAGCCGATTTCACCTAGGAGGATAATTCCACATCCTAATATCCAACGGATGCTCCAATCGATTGTAAGTCCAGGCAGAAAAAGAAAGAAGACACCAATAAAACCTATTATTACTCCGCAAATGCTGGATAGATTCATCTTTATTCGTAAAAATGCAGTCTGAATTAGGATAATCATAATTGGTCCTGAAGCCGAAAGTACTGCTGCAATTCCTGAAGAAACAAATTGTTCTGCCCAATAAAGGCTAGCAAAGGTAATAAAGGTTAAAGAAAATCCTGTGAACATAAGTTCTTTGCGACACAGTAGTTTCCAGGATGTTCGTTTGCGTATAAGAAGAAAAAAATAAAGGATGGCACCTGCTGCTAAAAACCGTATTCCCGCAGATAGAAAGGGCGGAAAGCCTTCATCTATTCCTACCTTAATGGCCAAAAAAGTAGTTCCAAAAATAAAACACATGATACAATACATAATTACCGTCATCGTAATCCCTCCTGCAATTAATTGTAAAATAGGCTGGATAGACCAGATGGGATTATATAGACCAGATTTAAGCAAATGGTACAATAATAGAAGATGAGGAGGGATTATAATGGTTGTAAAATCAGAACATACTGCCTTATACAAGCAAGTTTATGAATATATACTGACACGTATTAAAACAGGAGAATGGGAAAAAGACAGAAAGCTTCCTTCCATAAGAGGTCTTGCAGATTTGCTAGGGGTTCATCGGTTGACAATCTTAAAAGCGTATCAACTTCTAAAGGAGGAAGGTCATGTCTACGCAAAAGATAAAACAGGCTATTATTGTAAAGATAGCAATTATTTAAGTGAAAAGGGAGAACAGCCTGCTATCCACTCCTATATTCAAAATAGCCATTTATCAGAAATTCATCGTGAGCAAACTTTTTATAAATTCTCTGCTGCAGTTATTGATCCAACATTATTGCCAAACAGATACCTTTCTCAACATGTTAAAGAGATATTTGATCGATACCCTCACTTGCTTGGGACTTATGCACCTGTAAAGGGAGATGATGAATTGATTGCAGGATTATCTGCCTATTTCCAAAAGTATGACAAACTGTACATAGAAGAAGACTCCATTATCGTTACATCTGGGGCACAGCAGGGTATTGATATTATTGCAAAGGTGTTTGTTCAGGGGCATGATTATGTGATGATTGAAAGTCCTACATACAGCGGAGCAATCGATATATTTGTGAATAGGGGAGCGAAACTCATTTCCCTCCCTATTACAGAATCAGGTTTTTGCCTAAAAGAAGTAGAATCGCTTATGAAAAAGTATAAACCAAAGCTTTTTTATACAAATCCAACCTATCACAACCCGACAGGTTATACCGTGCCAGCTGAACAAAGAAAGCAACTCGCAGATTTAGCGGAAAAATACCAATGCATTATTTTGGAAGATGATTCTTTTCATGAAATCTATTTCCACGAAACTCCTCCACTGCCAATATTTTCATATGATACAGGAGGGTATGTTATTTATTTACGCAGTTTCTGTAAATATATGGCGCCAGGATTGAGAATATGTGCAATGGTCGCCCATCCAAGCCTTGTCAAATGGCTCATTAAGGGAAAGGCGCTTGCGGATAATGGAACTCCCTTGCTTAATCAGAAAGCTTTTTTGTTTTACCTTACTTCGGATAGGGTCCGTATACATATGGAAAAACTAAGAATAGCATTGCAGTTAAGAAAAGAGCGAATGGAAGCAGCGCTCAAGAATCATTTTAAATGGGATAGCCCGGGTGGAGGATTAAATCTATGGGTTCGTATTGATGAAGAAATGGATAAAAGCTTATTGAAAAACAGAGCACTAGCAAGTTCTATTTCGTATGTACCAGGATCTATCTGCGACCCGCATGGAAGAGATATCCCATATATAAGGCTTAGTTATTCTTTCCTGAATGAACTAGAAATTAAGAATGGAATACGAGAGTTAATGAATATTTATGATTTTACAGCCAAAGAAATAAGGGGAAGAGGTGCTATTTCAGGGAGATAGAAAATGGATGTTTTCTCTAGCTATTTTACCTTTTTGTCGACAAACTAAAACAGCTAAACAATATTTAGCTGTTTTTTTTGCTTACTTAATTTACTTAATAACCAGAGTCTTCTGAGGTAAAATTATCTATCAGTTTATAATCATATTTTTGTAATGGCTTCTCGGCAGGTCCTTCCAGCACTTCCCCTGTATACGAGAATCTAGAACCATGGCACGGGCAATCCCAAGATCGTTCACCATTATTCCATTTCACTTCACACCCCATGTGAGTACAAGTTGTATCTACGATATGAAGCATACCCTCTTTATCTTTATAAGCCCCTTTTCTGTGCCCATCAATGTCAATAACAGCTCCCTCATCGTTGGCTAGATGATGGATACTCTTCTGAGGAATTTCTAATTTCCCTTTAATTAAATGACTAACAACGTTCGCATTTTCCGTTAAGAAGTTTTTCAGACTTGGATTCGGATGAAAACGGGAAGGAGAATATAATTCCTGGTACTTGTTCTTTTTTCCTAGTACGATATCTCGGAATAAAAGCGCAGCTGCGGTTCCATTTGTCATCCCCCATTTCCGATATCCACTAGCGATTAATATATTTTTTTGACCAGGGGTAATTTCGCCAATGTAAGGAATCTTATCCAGTGTAACTAAATCTTGAGCTGACCAACGGTATGTAATATTTTCAATGCCGAATACTTGTTGGCCGAAGGTCTCCAAGGCCTCGTAATGTTTGAGTGTTTCCCCTCCTTGTCCTGTTTTATGACTTTCCCCAGAAATAAGAATCATTTCTTCGCCATTGATTGTTGCATAGCGGAGAGACCTTTTCGGTTCATCGGCACTAATATACATACCACCTGGATATTCTGTTTTTATTTTAGCAGCAATAATATAGGAACGGTCTGCATGCATTCTTGTAGAGTAAAGTCCTGCTCCTTCATAAAAAGGGAAATGAGAACAGGCAAGAACGTATTTTCCTGTAATTCGAGCTCCTCCACGAGTAAGAACGATGGGGTGTTCGCCAGTCTCTATATCTACAGCTGTTGTATTTTCAAAGATGTATCCACCTTTTTCGGTAATTATTTTTGTAAGATGAGCCAAGTATTTAAGTGGATGGAATTGTGCTTGATTTTTCATAACAAGTGCATTAAATATTTCTAAATCGAAAGGGAGTTTATTTACGAGTTCGCCTTCAATAAGAAGCTCCTTATAGGCATCTGCCTCTTTTTCTAGTTTAAGTGCATATTCTTCTGTTGTGCTATAAACATAAGCATCTTGCTGAGTGAACTCACAATCAATTTGATGTTTATTGATCGTTTCTTGAACAAAGTTTAAAGCATCGGTGTTTGCCTCGTAGTATAATCTTGCCATCGTGTTCCCAGCATAGCGGATTAGTTCATCATAGATTAAATCATGCTGGGCAGTGATTTTAGCTGTGGTATGTCCTGTTGTCCCGTTCAGTAATTTGTCTGCTTCGATAATAGCAACTTTCAGCCCTTCATTCGCCAGCAGATAGGCGGAAGTAATGCCTGTAATGCCACCTCCTACAATAACGACATCAACTTGCATGTCATTCTCAAGGCGGGGGTACTCTGGTAAATGAGCCGTATTTATCCAATAAGATTCTGCGTTAGGGGGTAATTTTCCATTGTAATTAGTGTTGGTGGTCACTATATAAATCCTCCATCTAATAGGTTATACCGTTATTATTTCCATTTACTAGAAGGATGATACTTGCAAATAATGGAGTAAGGAGAATATACAATGCAAATATACTGGACAAAAATAAATAAGATTATTGAGGAAACGCTAGAGGTTAAAATATACCTACTTGACCGCCCGGAAGACTTTATATGGAAGGTTGTTGCCTGACACCATTTTTTTCTATTTTTCCCTTACTCACCATTTTCATCGTAACGACTTCCGTTACGCAAAGGAAAGAAGCTTAAAAGTAAATTAGGTATAGTATGTAGATAGGCAGTTGGTAACAAGAGATGAAAACATCAACAATCAGTATCTGGTAATCTAGATTAGCCTTTCATTTTTTTCTTCATCGCTCATTACCGAATGGACTTTTTATTTAACAAAGGGGATTAACTTGCAACAAATATAAAACGCTAACTTCTAAAGAGCTAAAATTTAGTTACGAGAGACTTAGGCACAATCCGTCAAAATGGTTAGTGAGAAATTTAAAATCTATTAATTGTGTATTGGAAATCATGTTATAGGGTTTGAATTTTCTCAGTCTATAATTGTTGGGATATTCTAATAGCATCAAAACATATTAATAAAAAAACTATAAAATAATTACAAAGAGGCTGGGACATAAGTATTTCAATCAACAACAAACACGAACTATAATGTAATTTAGTTACATTATAGTTCGTGTTTGTTTTTTAGAAAAAGGTTTAAAAACGAAGTGAAATGGAGCGGAGGACGCTCGACTCCTGCGGGAAATAGAGACGCTTTAGACCCCGCAGCGCAGCGAGGAGCTTAGCTTCCTCCCCGGCGCATCGTGCGTCCGTAGCGCAATGGAACGACTGGTTTTTACACTTATCTAGATTTAAAAACATAGATAACCATCATGAGAAAGTAGCTTTATTTAAGAGATAAATTAAAGATTGTTCGTCTTTAAAGATTAGTTATTTAGTTTGGTCCCAGCTTCTTACTTTGCTATAATTATGTCATCAAATATGACATTCGGAGTGTAAAATAAATGAAAAAGAATAGATTCAAGCATGATGATTTTGAATATGATACAAACGATGAATTTTATTTTATAGCTGGTCACACGGATGGTGGTGCAACATTTGGACTTCGTTGGGAAGATATTATCCCAGAAGAATTGAATTTCAGACCAGCTATCAAAAAAGATGCAGAAGAAGTTGTAGAACTAATTCATCTTGCAATTGGAGATATCACTGAGCAGTTAACCGGTCAAACGAAGGTGGAAAATATTCATACGACTCTTGCAAAATTTTTTCGTGAAGAAAACAATCGTCTTAGCTATCAAAATGTGATAGTTGCGGATATTTTTGACGAGATAACTGGAATTATCGTAACTTATTCTGGCACAGATGCTTACCAATTGGACAAGCCTCTACTTGAACGTTTAAGAAGAAAAACAAGGAATCAGAACATTAACTTTGATCAAGAGGCGGATATTGGAGATTTATATATTGATACGATTTCTGTCTCACCAAAGTTTCAGGGCTATGGAATTGGGTCAGAATTGTTGAGGAAGGCTGAAGAATTAGCGTTACAGAAAGGATATGAGCGAATATCCCTCAATGTTGCCAAGGATAATCCCTATGCAAAAAAGTTATACATTCGTATAGGATATCAAGAAGATAAAGAGATACAGATTAATGGTCACACTTATGACTATATGGTGAAGACATTGAAATTTCATGCTAATAGGGATTAATTTATGTTGTTCCATCTAGGGTACATATTGGAGATTTTTTAAAGGAGAGCTTCTTCTGAAATTAGGAATCAATAAAGCAAGTGCGATTGATTAATTCAAGTGGAAGCAATCATTGATGTAGAATGCGATAAGCCAGATAATTTAATATACTAAATAAACTTGTAGAGTCATATTAGAAAAAATTCAATTGTTAGATGGGTAAACGTTTTAATTAACGATAATAGGACAAACGGAATGGTCAAAGGTTTAGAAGATTGTAGAGAAATGATATCTCAACAATTAATGTTTCAGGGGACAAGAAATCTGTCCCCTGATCCCTTTAGTATCCTGGATAATAAGGATTCGAATATGGATAAGGATACGGGGATGGGTAAGGATACGCATACGGGTAAGGAGCAGGTACTGGATAAGGAGTTGGTGTTGCGGCAGCGCCAAGTGCTAATCCTGTAAGAGTACCTAATGCAAATCCTCCTCCTGGATAATGTCCACCTTGATGATGCCAGTTTCCACCATTTCCCCAATTTGGATTTGGATGTCCGCCGCCATGTTGATGCCAATTATTGTGTCCACCATGGCCACCTGATGCATGACCACCACCGCCATGATGTGACCTCATGCCTATTTGATTAAAATTCATCATTTTTTTGTCCCCTTCCTTTAAAATCTTTATATCATATGCCTATATTCTCAAAATGGATATCAAAAATAGGTGACAAAAAATAGGTGACAGGCACTATAAAAAGACAACTGTCTATTTATGGTGCCTGTCACTATTTAAAATAAAAGAAGTGGTTATGCCATACGTAATTTGTGGTATAACAACCATGGAAATATATTTTATTTTTTAGAATTCAATTGAGAATCGTTTTCAGCATATGGGATTTAGTGTATAATCTTCGTGGGGAAGCGGAATCTAACAGTATGCTCATTTATGATCATTAAATACAAGGAGTTTGATTTTATGGATAATAAAAATAGGCAAGAGGCAAACGATAATATTGAGGTCTGGGAGGATCTTGTTCGAATAAAGGATTTGGTTTTGGCAATAGCCATTTGTGCTATAACCACGATGGGTGCCTATTTTATCGCGCCAAACGAAGCACCGAAGCCGTTGTTTTTTGGTCTCGCTGGTGCACTTATTGGGTTTATCATTTGTAGTTTTATCATTAAGCCAAAAAGAAACTTTAAGGGAACAGGAGAAAAATAATGGACATTGTATTAATTATAGAGATGATTGCTGCTGCCGTTTTAGCAGCTGTTTTATATACAATAATCGGCGTTGCACCAGGGACAGATGAAACAGCTGTATTAGCTCCGGTGACGTTAGCAATCGTATTGGCAGGGGTAGAGCCAATTGTGGTCTTAACCTTCTTTATCTCTGCGATTGTGGCTAATAAAGTAACGGATTCGATTCCAGTTGCGCTCGCTGGTATTCCTGGCGGGGTGATGGCAACCCCAATGGTAGAGCATGCACTCGTATTAAAAAAACATGGTATGCCTGATATCAGTATTCGCAAAATGGCATCTGGCTCTGTTATTGGGACGCTCGTTTCGGTTCCTGTAAGCTTACTTATGGCACAAGCCTTAATACCATTTTCTGATGTCATCAAAGAATATGCAAACCCGCTCTTTTTCATTGGTGCCGTTTTACTTGCATTAATGACCAAAAATAAAGTGTTAGCACTTGTATCGATTCTTCCATTTGCTTTACTAATTGAAGGCCTGCGCCATCTCTATTGGGGAATCGGAGTAGTGCCTGAGGGAACGAATGTCTTCATTTCCTTTTTCTTGGGAATTACAATTGGTCCCGTCATTTTGACCATATTTGAACTTTTACATAAAGAAAAGCGAGATAGTATGCCAAGGTTTCCAAAGAAAACGATTGATTTTGCGCAAACAAATCCCATTAAAGGATTTCCTAGTCCTTTTAAAATATTGACAAAGCAGGAAACCGCATCAAGTGTACTTGCCAGTTTTATCGGTTCTATCACCTTCATTATGAGCCCTGTCGGCATGACTATATTTCTTGGAGAACTTTTTTCAAGTAGAGTAAAGGATCCGGTGAAAAAAGCATCTGTTGCGATTGCATCAATGGAGGGGCTGACAAATGCTACGTATATTTCTGGAACCTTGATTCCTTTAATTGCACTCGGTATTCCCTTGTCTCCAATGGCGATTGGTCCAGCTAATGCCCTTTTTAATGCGCCGCCAGTCTTTACAACAGAGCATAACCTGCATCATATCTTATCAAATGCAGACTTTGTCTGGGCGACGCTTACCGGTGCAACGATTGCCCTTGCGATCACTTATTTTGTTACCGTCAAATACGCCCATAAAATTTGTGCCTTTGTGTTTCGGTGGGTTCCCCATGAAGCAATTCTAGGACTATTTTTCGGACTTGTGCTATTATTAGCTTTTATGGACGCTGGTTTTATTAATATTATTGGTGTACTAGTTATCGGGTTATTTGCTGGTATGCTTCACCGTTGGGGCGTGAATTATGGCGTTCAGTTTATGATCCTTTATTCAGCACCATGGATCATTACTTGGTTTTAAAATGTAGACAAAAGAGGTACATCTAGGTAAACATCCAATTTATTCAGTGAAAGTGGGGATATCGATGCTTGAAACTCCACAAAAAGTTGCGGTAGGCCGAGCACATAGTAAATTGATTTTAATTGGGGAGCATTCCGTTGTTTATGGGCAACCGGCAATTGCTTTTCCTTTTAAACAAATAGAAGTAAAAGTAACAGTGAAAACGATTGGGGGAAATACGATCCAAATCGAAAGCCCCTTTTATCAAGGACCAATTGAACAGATTCCTGAAAAGATGGAGGGAATTGGTGATTGTGTCATCCAAACATTGAAGGTTCTTGAAAAACGTTCATCAGGCTTACATATTCGGATTGCCTCCTCGATTCCAATTGGGCGTGGACTAGGTTCAAGTGCAGCGATTGCGATTGCACTTGTTCGCGGTCTTTTTGCTTTCTTCAATCAGAGTCTCAAGGATAGTCAGCTGATGGCATTGGTGGAACGTGCCGAAAAATTTGCTCATGGAACGCCAAGTGGGATCGATATGATGGCAGCATCTAGCGCCAATCCCATTTGGTTTCAAAAACAACAAGAGGTTGAAATGGTGAAAATAGGTGCTCCCTTTCATTTGGTTGTAGCAGATAGTGGCAGGATTGGCGATACGTATTCAGCAGTGAAATCGATTCGAGACAAGTATGAAAGGAAGCCGAAACAAATCGAGGAATCCATTACATTACTTGGCAAATTGACAGAAGATGTACGGTTAGGACTTGCAGTTGGTGATTATCAAAAGGTTGGCGATAAATTAAATCAAGCACATCAACAGCTCTCTTTACTTGGTGTCAGTGATCTAGGATTAGATGGCCTAGTAGAAGCAGCTCGAACTGCTGGAGCAGTAGGAGCGAAATTAACAGGTGGTGGCCGTGGTGGTTGTATTTTGGCACTAGTAGAAAATGAGACTATCGGCAAAAAGGTTGCAGATGCCTTGGTTCAAGCTGGTGCTACTCAAACATGGCAATACACAATAGCTAAATGCTAATTAGATTAATGAGGAGTATGGTTAATGGAAGCGATCGCTCGTGCGCACACGAATATTGCATTAATAAAATATTGGGGGAAACGCGATTCTAAGTTGTTTTTACCAATGAACAGTAGTTTATCGATTACTTTGGATCATTTTTATACGGAAACAAAGGTACAGTTTTCGGATCAGTTTGAAAAGGATTCTCTTGTCTTAGATGGAAACCAAGTCTCGGATCAGGAGATAGGGAAAATAACCACTTTTCTTAATCATGTACGCAATATTGCAGGGACTAAAACCTTTGCAACAGTGACATCGGTGAATCACGTGCCGACAGCTGCCGGTTTTGCTTCTTCTGCTTCCGGATATGCAGCATTAGCAGCAGCTGCAAGTAAAGCATTACAGTTAGATTTATCAGGCACAGAGCTGTCTGCTTTAGCTCGTCAAGGCTCTGGTTCTGCTTCTCGCTCTATTTTTGGCGGATTTGTTGAATGGCAAAAAGGAGAGAAAACGGACGGAACAGATTCGTTTGCGACACAAATCATAGACGAACAAGCGTGGGATGTGACTGTTCTATCTGTGGTAGTGGAAGCTGGGCCGAAGTCTGTTTCGAGCAGAGATGGCATGCAGCGGACTGTAGATACGTCTCCGTTCTATGATGGCTGGTTAGCAACAATAGAAGAGGATTTAAAGGGGATAAAGGAAGCCATTAAAGCGCGCGATTTTACGCAGCTAGGAGAAATCGCAGAAGCGAATGCCCTGAAAATGCACGCTACAATGCTAGGAGCAAAGCCGCCATTTTTATATTGGCAAAGTGCAACGTTTGACGTTATGCAGAAGGTCATGGAATTGCGCCAACAAGGCATAGAAGCTTACTTCACCATTGATGCAGGGCCGAATGTAAAAGTGCTTTGTGAACCGAAGAATGAACAGATAATTAAAGAAAAGTTTGCTGCTTTGCCTTCTGTCCGTGATGTGATTGTATGTCATCCAGGACCTGGGATTGAATATTTATCAGAGTGGAATGGATAAAGGGAGTGAGTCTGGATGCATGAAATCAAAGTTCCAGGGAAACTATTTATTGCCGGAGAATATGCGGTATTAGAACCTGGTTATCCGGCGATTGTTGTAGCAGTTGATAGGTTTATTACAGCACAGATTACAAAGAGTGAACAACAGACTCTTTCTTTGCCGCAGCTGGGTCTTCCTAATGTTGCTTGTCGATTTGAGGGTGGACAAGTCATTTTTGAAGAGGAAGACACAAGATTAGATTTTATAAAAAATACAATCGCTGTGGTGCATCAATATTTACAAGAAAGGTCTATTGAAACCAAGCCTTTTTCCCTGACGATAACGAGTGAATTGGATGATGCCGATTCTGGCCGGAAATATGGACTAGGGTCAAGTGCAGCCGTAGTTGTCGCTGTTGTTTCCTCTATTTTAACATTGTATAGAGATTTCTTGCCTGTTTCGAAAACCCTTATTTTCAAACTAGCTGCAATCGCTCATTATCAGACACAAGGGAGTGGTTCTTGTGCAGATGTGGCAGCATCGACATATGGTGGTTGGCTCCACTATACAGCGTTTAAAGCGAGCTGGTTAAAAGAAAGGCTGAAAGAGAACGGATCTATTACTCCATTGGTAGAAGAAGAGTGGCCACATCTACAGATCGAGCCACTAGAAGCCCCTGAAGAATTAGTACTTGCTGTCGGCTGGACTGGTAGTTCTGCTAAAACAGCTTCTTTAATAAAGAAGATTGAGCCGCTTAAACAGAAAAATTCTACTATTTATGGAGATTTTTTACGTAAAAGCCGTGATGCTGTATCGACAATGGTAGAAGGGTTTAAACAGAGCGATATGGAACTAATGATGGCTAGCTTATCCGCTAATCGATTGGCATTGCTAGAGTTAAGTGAAGAGACTGGTGGCGCAATTGAAACGATTCATTTAGAAAAATTGATTGCCATTGCTAATTGTTATGGCGCCGGAAAATCGTCTGGTGCAGGTGGCGGTGATTGTGGAATTGCTTTTACAAGTACAGACAAGCTTGAACGATTACATAAACAATGGCAGGATGCTGGTATTGTTCCATTAGATATCCTCCCTGCAACCAAATATAATTAGACTGGAGTTTGGAAAAATGACTGATTCAATTGATAAAAGAAAAGCCCAGCACATTGAGTTGGTTTTAAATGAAAAAGTAACAGGTGATAACATATCGACTGGTCTTGAAAAGTATCGTTTTCTACATAACGCCTTGCCGGAAATTGATTTTGATGAGATTACATTAGATACAGCGTTTTTAGCTAAAAAAATGAAGACGCCTTTTTTGGTAAGCTCGATGACCGGTGGAGCAGCAATGGCGGGGACGATAAATCGAAATCTGGCCATTGCTGCAGAGGAAAGAGGTTGGGCATTTGCCTTAGGTTCTACAAGAGCACTGATTGAAAATGAAAAATATCGAGAATCCTTTCAAGTTCGAAAATATGCACCAACCATTCCAATCATCGCTAATTTAGGTGCGGTTCAGTTTAATTATGGCTTTGGAATCGACCAATGTAAACAAATTATCGAGATGACGGAAGCGGATATGCTCGTTCTTCATTTGAATAGTATTCAGGAGATTGTACAACAAGAAGGAGATCGGAATTTTAAAGATTTGTTGGGGAGTATTGAGCAAGTATGTACACAGCTAGATATTCCCGTTGGTGCAAAAGAGGTGGGCTTCGGAATTGATGGCACCATCGCGAAAAAATTGACCGACGTTGGCATCTCATTTATCGACGTCGCTGGTGCAGGCGGTACATCATGGAGCCAAGTGGAAAAACTACGCTCTAAAGAGAAAATCAAGAAAATAGCAGCAGAAGCTTTCAGTAGCTGGGGGATCCCAACTGCCGAATGTATTGTATCTGTTAAAGACGCGATTGATAAACCGATTATCGCAAGCGGTGGAATCAAAAATGGAATGGATGCTGCTAAGGCTATCGCGCTTGGATCAGATATGGTTGGCTTTGCCCGGTCGATTTTAAAAGAGGCTACAGAATCACCAGAGGATTTAATTGAACTTTTTGAGACTCGAGAGCTGGAATTACAGATGACTATGTTTGGAATTGGTGCAGCTACTGTTGGGGAATTGAAGGGAACAGATAGGATTAGGTAAGGAAGCAGGGGAGTTCTTTTGCTTCCTTTTTGGCTGCCATCTATACTATATTAAATAGGCACTTCATACATTTTTAACATAGTATATAATGTTAAAATTTTCTTTAGTTTGATAAAAGTTAGTGAAAAATGGTATAAGTGTAAAAGAATCATGAATTTTGTACTTATTAGGGACAAGGGGTCTGTCCCCTTGTCCCTTTGAAAGGATTTGAATAGATATGAAAGAGAATTTTTGGCGTGACTTGCCACGACCATTTTTTGTGCTTGCACCAATGGAGGATGTGACAGATGTTGTTTTTCGTCATGTGGTGAGTAAAGCAGGGAGACCAGATGTGTTTTTTACTGAGTTCACAAATACGGAGAGCTATTGTCATCCAGAGGGTAAACAAAGTGTACGTGGAAGACTAACTTTTACCGAAGATGAACAGCCAATGGTTGCCCATATTTGGGGGGACAAGCCCGAATATTTTCGCCAAATGAGTATTGGTATGGCGGAGCTTGGATTTAAGGGGATTGACCTTAATATGGGCTGTCCTGTACCAAATGTGGCAGCTAAAGGGAAGGGAAGCGGCCTTATCCTACGTCCAGAAGTCGCTGCAGAAATAATCCAAGCGGCAAAAGCAGGAGGATTACCGGTAAGTGTGAAGACAAGACTTGGTTATACGGAGATAGAAGAGTGGCACGATTGGTTAGCACATATACTGGAACAAGATATCGCTAATCTCTCCATTCATCTGCGTACAAGAAAAGAAATGAGCCAAGTAGATGCCCATTGGGAGCTTATCCCAGAAATCAAAAAGCTCCGTGATCGCATTGCGCCAGATACCCTTTTGACAATCAATGGGGATATTCCTGACCGTCAAAAGGGCTTGAAGCTAGCCGAGCAATATGGTGTGGATGGAATTATGATAGGGCGTGGTATTTTCAAAAATCCATTTGCCTTTGAAAAAGAACCGAAAGAGCATAGCAGCAAGGAATATTTGGATCTCCTAAGATTGCAGCTTGATCTTCATGATAAATATTCAAGTGAATTAGAGCCACGTCCATTCCAAGCTCTTCATCGCTTTTTTAAGATATATGTAAAAGGATTTAGAGGAGCGAGCGAATTGAGAAATCAATTGATGAGCACAAAGTCGACGGATGAAGTGCGTGCGATGCTTGATGGGTTTGAGGTTGGTGAGTGAGATTAGTGGATAGTAGACTAAAGCGATCCTCCAAATATATAGGCTAATATTAAATGGGTATGTGTGTTTTGTATAAAACTCACACACCCATTTTTTGCATTGGCTGAAACTTGTAAGTCAGCGTTTCTAAAAACATTAATAGTCCATATTACATAAATTTTGGGGGGGAATCATTAAATTAAGCCTCCGGAACATTTGGTGAGTGGCTTTGCAAGTCCAAAGTCTAAGAAACAATTTGTACTTACAGATGAAATTTATGAATTTATTTGTAATGCATGGATTATTAGAGAATATCGAGGGTTCGAGAAGGTCCGCACTACTCGATTCAGGACAAAACATCTTATTTAAAAGGGAGTGAGTTCAAGAGATTCTCATTTTAACTGCATTAGGGTTAATCGTACCAAAAGTAAGTAGTGAGTTCTTATATAAATAAGGATTTTGCCTTTCAAATAAAGAAACTCGCCAATTCCAATGGAAAGATTCCCATTTTATATACCAATGCCACTATCAAATCGGCACATATTTAAAGAAAAGCACCTCAAAACGGAGCCCTTTACTCTAACAGTAGAGGTTTTTTTACGTTATTTTAAAAGTAATGAACATATATTTAAAGTGAAAGTAAAATTACTCTGTAAAAAGAAAAGCGATTAATTTTTAATAAGGAAGTCATAAACTATTTTACTAAGTATTACTGGGTAAAGGTATTTAAATCCCTTCCCCACTATATATTATCTTAATGGATATAATTTAAGGATGATAGAAATCCATATACTTAATTTTTAATAATCAAATACTTATGTTTTTCTTGAAAATAGAAATTAGGTTTTTTGTATTATACCCGATTAAACCTAAAGGAGGAACCCACCATGCTAACCCGATTGAGTCAAGTTTTTGTGGGAGTTTTTTTTAGCTCCCTTTTTATAAAGTAAAACTTCTAATTTTGTATCCGTTTTCTAAATGTTTTCTTTCATCAAAATTTCGTTTTTTTCTTTTTTTAAAAACCTTTTAATCCCTGTAAGGCAAAGTGAACGGGTTTTCCAATCGCTTGATTTAAGTATGGTATGTTCTGACGCACGGTTTCTGTTACTAATTTTGTGGGTATTTTTCTTTTCGGTCGATGTTCTTTCTTTGATGTATTTAGGCTTTTTTCTTTTTCCCATTTCCCATATATCGTTTGGATGGATAGGTCATCCTTCAATCCAATCCACAAGCGCGCCATGCTCATGACCCCTTTTTTGCTCCATGCTCTTCCATTCTTTAATCGTTTGGCTAATTGATTCATCATTGCCTCTGCACTTCCCATTGGACGATACGCTGTCGTGTCCAAGCCTTTCTCCTGTAACCAACTACGGTAATCTTTTATGGTTTCCTGATGATGCGTTAAAAAGCCGAGGAAATGCTCTAGTTTTTCTTCTTCTTCTGGTGTATCCATTGTTCCTACTGCGCTATTCAACTCTAGAAGTAATGTTTCTACCTGGTAGTTTTTTAACGCTCTTTTCATGTAGCGGTATCGAGGATGGCTCTTCATTAGTTGCTTCATCGAACGAGCGACATGAAAACGGTCCATGGTGAAAAAGGCGCGTTCCCGAAAATACTCCCGACATGCCGTTATCCAGCCTGCTCCATCGCCATTAATAATAAGCAAGGTTTGGGTAGGATCATACGCATAATGATTCTGTAAGAACGTTTCAAAGGCTTCCCAAAAGGGTTCTTTTCCTTCATAAAGAAAATGCCTTTTATTTCGGAGCCTGACTCGCTTTCCGTTTTCTTTCCATCCCTCGTGTACAGCGGCGAATTTCAACTCCCATCCACGCTTTTTCTTTTCTTGACTCTTCACATATAATCCATCTACTTCTACAAACAATACCTTTTGAAAAGGGCGTTTTTCCTTAGCGGGAAGTACGCTTGTTTGAAGAAGATGTTGCCGTAATGCTTCGTGGCTCATCGCCGAATAGCCTAAAAATTGTTCGAACGTTTCCACCGCCTTTCGATAGGAGGAACCATTCGTCGCTAGTTCTAACCCCCATTCTTCTAGTAGCGGACTAAATCCCTTATTCCCCTGAAACTGTAAATAGTGATCTAATAGACAAATATATTTTTTGGTCACACGATCAAAATAATAATTACGCTTCAGCTCCACTGCTCCAAACGCTGTATCTACTCGTATTTCTCGTTTATCTCGTAAAGCAAATCTTCTTTTGTCTCGTTGCTGAGCAATCTCTTGATCCCAATTTTCTAATGTTTGAACAAGGATTTCTTGAAACGTCATTTGTAGTGTTCGAAATAAAGTTTTTTCCAATTCTTTTAATGATGGCATTTTTGTGTTACATTGATTCATGAGAGCCTCTCCTTTTCGTAGTTTTCTAGTCAAATTCTACTTTACAAAAGGAAGCTCTCTTTTTTAATGCTTAATTTTTTCCAGCTACCGCGCTCTCGCTTGGTGGCCTTTTTGTCTAGTTGGGGGAATCGTCCCCCAACTAGACAAAAAGGATATTTATTCTCCCACAAACATTTTACTCATACTCTAGAGGAAAGAAAAGATAATGAGGAGGCTTTATTTGTTACTCTCCGTGCCCCACACCGAATGGGTGTTGCACAAATGAGATATGTCATTAAACAGATTTCGTTAAGAGCAAAAATTAGTAAGTGTATACATCCGCACCAATTAAGGTATAGTTATGCAACCACCTTAATTAATAATGGAGCACCATTAGAAGTTATTCAAAACTTGATGGGGCATGAGAAAAGTGAAACAACAAGGATTTACGCTTATCTAAGTGGACAATTAAGACGAGAATTATATAAGAAGTATTTCTGAAAGAACTGCAGGGAAAATTGCAGTTCTTTATGTTTTTATCAGAGCCGTATTTCAAGAATAAATGTCGTTTGTAACAATAGGGGCAGGTTAGTAAGAGAATGGATTTATAATACAAGTTGAATTATAATTTAGAAAATAGATAATAAAAGGAGTAGATTTATAATGGAAAAAATGGTCACACCATTTTTAATGTTTCAAGATGGCAAAGCAGAAGAAGCAATGACTTTTTACACATCTCTGATTGAGGATTCAGCAATTACAAATATTGTTCGATATGGTGCAAATGAAGGTGGGGATGAAGGAACTGTCATGCAGGCTACTTTCACCTTAAAAGGTCAAGAATTTATGTGCAGTGACAGTAATGTAATACATCAGTTTTCCTTCACACCTTCGTTCTCAATATATGTTACTTGTAATACCGAAGAAGAACTTGACAATATTTATCAGAAACTGATCGAAGGTGGACAAGCTCTTATGCCACTAGGAGATTATGGATTCAGTAAGAAATTTGGCTGGCTAAATGACCGTTTTGGAGTTTCGTGGCAACTAAATCTACCTAAATAATATGAAGAACTTAATATCCTGTTCATACCAATAATAAAAAGCATATATTGTTTAAACTAACGGGTGCTTTCCTTAAATAGAAGGCGAGCCTTTTCGTATGGTGCTAAAGGGGCAGTTTAGTGAAAGAAGGACTTTAAATAATAGACGGCGAATTCACATACAATAATAATCAATGGGGATATAAGATTGAAAATCTAAGAGGACACCTGTAAAGAAAATACTGAAAGGAATCTTGGGAAATTCAAGATAGTGAAGTGAAAATGAATAATCTAAAGAAAATATCTAGAGAAGAAGCAGCTAAACTAGGACAAGATAACAGAACAGTTTACTTTGATAACAAAGAAAAAATAGCAAATTTAGATGTTATTGAAATCCCAGATAATCTATCATTAGTCCAACAATTAGTAATTGCTAAATACTATTATATTTCTCAAGATTATCAAGATTTTATATATATTTATTCACATGAACAGTACAATTACGATGATCTTTTATGCTTATTTAATAAAGGATATTATTGTTATAAAGGTAATAAAAAAATAGCATTTTTATTAGAAAGTCCAAAACAACAAGCTATTGATTATTTTAGAGATGCGGTAAAAAACAATAAAATAAGTCCTTTTTTAACTAGTTTTTATAAGAAAAAAATAATAAATACGTTGGTTAGAGATCCTAATGAAATGCTGTCAATAAATACTACTCCAATTGAACAAATTAAAGAAATCATACCTAAGAAGAGAGAGTTAAGTTTCTATTTACTTAACACAAAAGATTTTGATTCTTCATCTATAGAGTCAGAACATAAACCGTTACTCAGTTATTTACAAAAACATCATCCGATAAGCTTTTCTATTCCTTCACCAAATAATATTTGTTTAGATAGCAACATTATTAATAATTATGGAATAAAACTCTTGTCATCAATATATAAGAGTATCTTACTAATTAACGAAGATAAAGATAATAGTGTTCTAGAAATACTATTCAGTAACCCCCTCTGTTAGGATAGATGTCGTACGATACTTTAGTGTTATACTTTAAGTAAATAACACGGAGGTCGATCGATATGAAAGAAAAAAATGGAGTACGATACTCGAAGGAACAAAAAGAGGCAATTGTTAAACGAATGATGCCACCACATAACG
>NZ_CATNHG010000087.1:0-48466 GCF_950097965.1 Bacillus sp. T2.9-1 | reverse complement strand
GATTTATTTTCTGATTTTGTTTAAAATCCATTATGGAGTCCTCCTTGGTTACAAATTAGGGGTCATTTCGTCGACGATTTGACACCCCGCATCATACCAAGAGGGCTCTTTTTGTTCAAGTCCCCGAAAATCCTTCTAACAGGAATGCTCCTTATGGCAATTGTTGTTTTAGATAACTGGGATGGCTTTCCACTGATTTTGGCTTTGCTTCGCCTAATCTTACTAACCATAGATAAAGTACTGCAAAGAAAATAGACGAACGATTACGGGCAATAAATGACCCTATTACACTTCCAACTAATAAAAGACAGGTAATTATGATGACTGCAACTGTTGGAGGCTGAGTCCCCTGGGAAACTGTAGATTGCAGGAAATCATAGAAAAAATGATGAATAGTGACATAAATAGCAGCCGTCCCTCCTACCATTAATAACCCTGCGATTCGACCAATGTTTCCCTCTCCCAAAGCTACTAGCTGTTTCCAAGAAATAGACAAGGACAACCCTAAGATTATCGCACTAATTAATTGATATCCCTCTCCTGGTGACTGGAGCCAAAAGACCAATCCAACAGCGAATCCTAAAATCCACCCCGTTATGCTCCATAAAAGGGAGGTCTGTTTATTACTTTGATTAGATATTTCGAAACGACGCACCGCTGAACCTGACTGTAAAAAAAGAGTGGCTTTAAACAAACCATGTAGAATAAGATGAATAATCGCAGCAATATAGGCACCTAACGCACATTGAATGAGCATAAAGCCCATTTGTCCAATCGTAGAGCCTACTAACTGACGTTTATAGTCCACTTGCACTAAACTGATTCCAGAACCAACCAAGACAGATATACCTGCTAGAACAAGCAAGATAATAGTAGCTATATCTCCATTAAATAGTGGAGAAAAACGAGCAAGCATAATCCCACCTGCATTTACAATTCCTGCATGCATAATTGCTGAAACAGGTGTCGGTGCAACAACAGACTCTATCAACCATCTTTGGAAAGGCCATTGAGCTGCCGGAATGATAACCGCTAGGACAATCAGTAAGTTAATCCCAGTTCTCTCCCAACTTGCAAGTTCAGCTACATTTTCGCTGGATAAAACAGACGCTAATTGCCAATAACCAGTGCCTTGATATAGCCAAAGGACCGCCAATAATAAGGACAACCAGCCAAATATAAAGTTACGGGCAGAGAGCTTAGATGCTTCATTTGCTATTTTCCACCTATTGTTTAATTTGATAAGAAAGGTTAATCCAGCAAGCGTTGCTCCCCAAAATAAAACCATCAAGCGCAGATCAGCACTTAACCAAGCAATGGAAGCAGCAGCTGTTGTGAACGTAAAGAGTGGAAAATATTTTCGATAAGAGCGATCTCCCATTAAGTAACGAATAGAAAAACGTTGCACAATTAATCCTATGGCAAGAACGAAAAAAGTCATTAACCAAGCCAAGGAATCCAAGTGTAATGGACCAAAATTCCCCCTTCCATTCGGATTCACAAGTGCTACTAAGGAAACTAGAGGCGGTAAAGACACAATCCAGCTATGTATCTTCACAAAGCTCAGTGGTACTCTTGGATGCAGAAATAATAATCCACTTAGCATAGAAACTAAAATCATAATAAAAAACAATACTAGCAATAATGGCAAACTCAGCGAAACAAACATGTTGAAATTCTCCTTTTACTAACTTACTTAGAAAACCACATTGACTTCAAAAATCCCCAACGTTCCTTTTAATAAAGGGAAACTTCCGTCAGTACGACCTTTTCCCACTGATTTTTAGTTGGATCATTCGGACATTTATAAACTGTAACAGTAGAACAACATTTTTCCCCAATAAAAAAGCCGACAATCTTTATGCTTCACCATGATAATAATCATAGGAAACAAAAAAATTGTCGGCTTCCCTTCAACTAATTACAGCGAATTTTTTGAAGAGCTACCCTTTATAGGTTTTATATGTAAATTAACTTTCATAATAAATATTCCATTATTAATTGGCTACTTATTTATAAAATCACTTTTCCTTTTTCTATTAAGTTACTTTTTCATTCAGTCAATGTAAACATTAAAAGAATGCTAAAGTCTTAATCTTGAAACAAAGAAAATTAACCTATAACTAAGTATTAAGCTAAATATAAGATATTCCAAATTCTTATATTTGTCAACAAGAAAGCCTTATTCGATTGAGTCAAGTTTTTGTGGGAGTTTTTTTTAGCTCCCTTTTTATAAAATAAAACTTTTAATTTTGTATCCGCTTTCTAAACATTTTCTTTCATCAAAATTTCGTTTTTTTCTTTTTTTAAAAACCTTTTAATCCCTGTAAGGCAAAGTGAATGGGTTTTCCAATCGCTTGATTTAAGTATGGCAGGTTCTGACGCACGGTTTCTGTTACTAATTTTGTGGATATTTTTCTTTTCGGTCGATGCTCTTTCTTTGATTTTTCCGTGGCCTTTTCCCATTTCCCATATATCGTTTGGATGGATAGTTCATCTTTTAGTCCAATCCATAATCGTGCTAGGCTCATGACCCCTTTTTTGCTCCATGCTCTTCCATTTTTTAATCGTTTGGCTAATTGATTCATCATTGCTTCTGCACTTCCCATTGGTCGATATGCTGCCGTGTCCACGCCTTTCTCTTGTAACCAACTACGATAATCTTTTATGGTTTCCTGATGATGCGTTAAAAAGGCGAGGAAATGCGCTAGTTTTTCTTCTTCTTCTGGTGTATCCATTGTTCCTACTGCACTATTCAACTCTAAAAATAAGGAATCAACCTGATAATTTCTTAACGCTTTTTTCATGTAGCGATATCGAGGATGGTTTTTCATAAGCTGCTTCATCGAACGAGCGACATGAAAACGATCCATGGTGAAAAAGGCTCGTTCCCGAAAATACTCTCGACATGCCGTTATCCAGCCTGCTCCATCGCCATTAATAATAAGCAAGGTTTGGGTAGGATCATACGCATAATGATTCTGTAAGAATGTTTCAAAAGCTTCCCAAAAGGGTTCTTTTCCTTCGTAGAGAAAATGCCTTTTATTTCGGAGTCTGACTCGCTTTCCGTTTTCTTTCCATCCCTCATGTACAGCGGCGAATTTCAACTCCCATCCACGCTTTTTCTTTTCTTGACTCTTCACATATAATCCATCTACTTCGACAAACAATACCTTTTGAAAAGGGCGTTTTTCCTTAGCGGGAAGGACGCTTGTATGAAGAAGATGTTGCCGTAATGCTTCGTGGCTCATCGCCGAATAACCTAAAAATTGTTCGAATGTTTCCACCGCCTTTCGATAGGAAGAGCCATTCGTCGCTAGTTCTAACCCCCATTCTTCTAGTAGTGGACTAAATCCCTTATTCCCCTGAAACTGTAAATAGTGATCTAATAGACAAATATATTTTTTGGTCACACGATCGAAATAATAATTACGCTTCAGCTCCACAGCTCCAAACGCTGTATCTACTCGTATTTCTCGTTTATCTCGTAAAGCAAATCTTCTTTTGTCTCGTTGCTGAGCAATCTCTTGATCCCAATTTTCTAATGTTTGAACAAGAATTTCTTGAAACGTCATTTGGAGTGTTCGAAATAAAGTTTTTTCCAATTCTTTTAATGATGGTAATTTTATGTTACATTCATTCATGAGAGCCTCTCCTTTTCGTAGCGTTCTAGGCAAACTCTACTTTACAAAAGGAAGCTCTCTTTTTTAATGCTTAATTTTTTCCAGCTACCGCGCTCTCGCTTGGTGGCTTTTTTGTCTAGTTGGGGGACGAGTCCCCCAACTAGACAAAAAGGATATTTATTCTCCCACAAACATTTTACTCATACGCCTTATTCTACAATGGAAAGGTTTCTTAAATAATGACACGATACCTTTTTCCAAAGTCACAAACTATCTTAAATTTATAGAAATATAATTACCATAGGGACATATTGATGAATTACTATCATAAAAAGCACTAAAAATAAAATAAATCATTTTATACTGCTGGATATAAACATTGACGCATCCTGATTCATAAATATGCGATTACCATGATAAAATGTTTTCATTTTGGACAACTTAAAACCTACTTCGGATAATATTTTTTTTAATTTTTCATGGGAAAAACCGTTATGAACTTTTGGATGACTAATATTATCATTTTTATCAAAATCAACAATAATTAGCTTACCGTCAGTGTTTAAGATAGAAAACAATTCCTGTAATATTCCTTTCGTATCTGGAATATGAAGAAGGACCAAAGACATGAGAATAATATCTGCTTTTAATTCCGTAGTATTTTTCGTAAAATCGGAATAAAGTAAGCTTGCGTTCCTAATACCTTTTTGCGCTATTTTCGCTTTCGCAACCTCCAGCATTTGTTCCGATGAATCGACTAGCAAAATCGAATCCACCACGTCGGTTAATTCTAAACTAACGAGACCAGTACCACTCCCATAGTCGATTAAAGATTGGGATTTACTGTTTTCTAATTCTGTCCTTACTTCCTTCGCGATAACTTTCGCCAATTCTATTCTATCTTCTGTATCATATCTTTTTGCAAGCTGTTCAAATACATTCGTTTCCATCTTTCGGCCCTCCAACTTTAAACATTGAATATTCTAGCAATAATCAACCGTTAAAGTACAATTTAGCGTTGGTATGCGTTGATTCAACATATATTACCAAACTCTTATAGCCCACCATAACGTCTTTTTCGATTTCTATATTCTTCTACCGCTTGTAGAAAGTCCTTCTCAGAGAAATCTGGCCACAGTATATCAGTAAACCAGAACTCCGTGTAAGCAAGCTGCCATAGCAGGAAATTACTTAGACGTTTTTCCCCTCCTGTTCGAATAAGGAGGTCCGGTTCTTTCGTACCTGATGTATATAGGTAGTCTGAAAACTTCTGTTCATCCAATTCTTCTAGTGAAAATTTTCCATTGTTTATATCCGAAAACATCTCTTTCATCGCATGTAAAATCTCGTGTCGGCTTCCATAGTTTAGTGCAAAATTAAGCAAAAGGCCGTCATTATACCGGGTACGTACCATTGCATCCTCAATGGCTTCACGTGTATGAGCTGGAAGCTTTTCCATATCCCCAACTATTTCTATGCGCACATTATTAGCAATCAGATCTGGTAGATAAATAGATAGAAACTCCTTAGGAAGCCTCAATATGAACTCAATCTCGGTCTTTGGACGTTTCCAGTTTTCTGTAGAAAACGTATAAAGTGTGAGAACCTTCACCTTGCATTTAACTGCTGTCTTAACAATTTTTACGACAGTAGACACGCCTTCTTTATGACCAGCCATTCTCGGCATGGCTCGCTTCTTTGCCCAGCGTCCGTTTCCATCCATAATGATGGCAATATGTTCCGGTATAGTATCATTCGGATAATGGACGAATCCTTCTGCTTGTTTGTTATTGAAAAAAGGTAGTTTCATTGATTTCCCTCCTTTCGAAAAGTTTTTTTATATTTCTATTCCTCCAATATGTCATGATGCTTTCTGGGAATCCTTTGATGTCCTGCTTATTCACTATCTTTATCCCTACGATATTCTAAGATTTCTCCAGGTTGACATTCTAAAGCCCTGCATATTCCCTCTAATGTGGAAAGTCGAATGGCTTTGGCTTTTCCATTTTTCAAAATAGATAGATTTGCCATCGTGATTCCAACCTTCTCTGAAAGTTCGGTCACGCTCATTTTCCTTTTCGCTAACATCACATCAATATTAATTACAATTGCCATTTCATTCACCTCAGACTGTTAAATCATTTTCTGATTTTATATCAATCGCTTGTTGTAAAAGTCTTTGAAGAACAGCTGCAAAGACCGCAATTACGATGGAAGCAAAAATCGGAATCATTCCAAATAAGATAAGACCTGGAGCATCATCTGACTGAGCCAAGAGAAAAATGAAAGGCATCATTAGTACATATAAGCTGCAAATGATAATTGCATCTTTCTTTATATGGCTTAATGCCTTTACAGACATTACCGAGAAAGCTTCATTCCTATCAATATAACCCAAAAGTCTAAAAGTCTGATAAAGAGCCATATAAAACGGGATTGTAGATAGATATATTCCAATTACAATCGGATATAGAATATGGGCATAATCTGGATTTACTGGATTCTTAGCCAAGTCATACATTCCCCATAATCCTAAAACAAGAACTGGGGTTCCAATAAGAACGACAGCTATCTTTAAAAAAAGTGTTGTTCCTCTTTTCATAAAAAAGCACCTCTCCTATTTATTATCTTATTGAAATTTACCATATAATTTATCGTTTTACAATAAATTTTTATTTAAATTTATACTTTTTTTATTGATAAACAGGTTGGATGATTATTTTAAACTTATACATATTCATTTTTCTGCTAAAAAAGATTCTGTAAAAAAGGCAGTCCAATTCATTGTGAAGTGGACTGCAGAATAGTTTGCTACCTTAATTTTTCTATTACATAAAATGTTAACCAATTTCAATCCAATAACGCTGAACAATCTCCTTCCCTTCTGCGGAAATCACCTCATTTTCTAACACTCCACCCACTTTTTGAATCGTTTTAGCAGAGGCGATATTTTCTTTATCACATGTTACTAAGACTTTATTTAGGCCCAGTTTTCTAGCTTCTAATAAACTCAGTCGCAGCTGCTCTGTCGCATATCCTTTCCTGCGCTCATCTGGATGAATGCTATAGCCAATATGTCCACTTTCCATCAACAATTCTGGGGTTAATCGATGGCGAATATTAATAAGTCCAATTAATTTCCCATTGCTAATGCTTAAAAATTGAGTGGCAGGAACTCGATTTGGAGGTAGGTTATCACCATTTTCCTGGCTAATAACTTTATTAAGCCATTCCTGAAAGTCGGTATAATTTTGCAAGGAGCTGCCGCCATAAAGGTGTTCTTCTATATGTAAAAATGCTGTTCTATATTCCATTAATTGTTCCCAATACTGCTCAGATGGTCTCACTAATTCCATTAATATCGCCTTCTCTCTATCTATTTTTATCTTTCATCTAAATTTCTAACTTTTCCATCCATCTTCCCTAGTTCTTTCATGCTTTAATCCACATTAACATAAATTACCTATTCTCTGATAATTTTACAGCAATTCATCCAACTTTCAATCCCCTTTGCTTATAGATGTTAAAATATCTATTTGTAAAAAAATCGAGTGCAAAAATTTTACACTCGATTTCAACTTTATCCTTTTTTCCCTTTCCAAGAATCCTTCAATGACACAATTCTATTGAAAATTAATTTTTCTTCTGTTGCATATTTATCTACACAAAAATAACCGTGTCGCAAAAATTGGAACCTATCTTCGATTTTTGCGTCCTTCATCCAAGATTCAATTCGGCAATGGTTTAGTGTAACTTTAGAATTGGGATTCATTTTTTCCTCCCAAGTTTTTCCCGCATCTTTCACAATCATTTCGTCTTCAAATAATTTTTCGAAGAGATTCACTTCCACTAATTCACTATTTATAGCGGAAACCCAATGAATCGTTCCTTTTACTTTCCGCTCAGAAAATCCTGTTCCACTTTTGGTCTTTGGATCATAAGTACATCTGAGCTCGATAATTTCACCTGTAACTTCATCTTTAATCACTTCATTACACTTGATGAAATACGCCCCTTTTAATCGGACCTCTGCATGTAAAGCTAATCGTTTAAACCCTTTTATTGGGACTTCCATAAAGTCTTCTTTTTCGATATAAATCTCTTTTGAAAAAACAACCTCTCTATTTCCTAATGCAGGATTTTCCGGATTATTTTCCATTGATAAAAGCTCTGTCTTGTCCTCAGGATAATTGGTGATCGTCACCTTTAATGGATTTAATACTGCCATCACTGTATTTACTTTTGATTTTAATTCTCTCCGAAGCGTACTTTCCAACATTGCTATGTCAGCTGTACTTTGATTTCTTACAAATCCAAGTTCATCAACGAAGGTGCGAATACTTTCTGGGGTAAAGCCTCTTCTCCTAAGTCCACGGATTGTTGGTAATCTAGGGTCATCCCACCCATCTACCAGCTTCCCTAACACTAATTCCCTTAAATATCGTTTACTTGTTACAACACCAGTTATATTCACTCTTCCAAATTCACGTTGTTTTGGCGCTTCCTTTATTTCTAGCTCAGTCAATACCCACTCATATAAAGGTCTGTGGTCTTTGAATTCAATGGAGCATAAGGAATGGGTAACACCTTCGATTGCATCTTGAAATGGATGAGCAAAATCATACATTGGGTAAATACACCAATCATTCCCGGTTCTATAATGACTAGCATGAATAATCCGGTAAAGAATGGGATCTCTTAAATTGATATTTGGGGAGGCCATATCAATTTTGGCTCGTAATACATGCGATCCTGTTGGAAATCCTCCATTTTTCATTCTCAAAAATAAATCGATATTTTCCTCTATTGTCCTGTTTCGATAAGGACTATTTTTACCATGCTCTGTAAGTGTTCCGCGGTATTCCTTTATTTGCTCAGGAGACAAATCACAAACATATGCTTTTCCTTTCTTGATCAAACTCAATGCTGCATGAAATATTTTATTAGAATAGTCAGACCCGTAAAAAATCCGTTCTTCTGGAGAATATCCTAGCCAATTAATATCCTCTATAATCGAATCCACATATTCCATATCTTCTTTTAAAGGATTGGTATCATCAAAGCGCAGATTAAAATTCCCGTTGAACTTTTGCGCAATCGCATAGTTCATATGGATGGCATATGCACTGCCGATATGCAGGTAACCATTTGGCTCAGGGGGAAATCTTGTGCAAATCGTTCGATTCAATGCACTATTTTGTATATCCTCTGCCACCATTTTTTCCAAATTATTATCTAATTTTATTTCTCCCTTCATTTTCATCCCTCCATCTATTTTGAAAAAATTATTTTATCCAATAAAAAAAATCCCACCCCCAAGACAATTAGTCTTGAGGACGAGATTTAATATCCGTGGTGCCACCCCAGTTTTTTAATATGTCGCCATATTAAACTCTTCCGGTACGGTAGTTACCTACTTATACCCTAGCTCTATAACAGGAGCACCTGTCACACTATCCCTTCAACATAAGTTCCAATGTGAATGCTCAGAGTCTTGGTTCAATAAGTAATTCTTACTCCTTTTCAGCAGCTGGAGCTCTCTTTAAAGAATTAGGTTATTTACTCTTCTCTTCATCGCTTTTGCTATTTTTTGGATTTAAATTATTCCTATGATAACAAGGTAATTTCTGTTTGTAAAGGTAATATATTCATTAAATTAAAAAATAAACAAAAATCCATATCACAAAAATGCTCTTAGTCTTATATAAGACTACAATTTAATCCCCATATCTTTTGATTGGATAATATAATAATTATCCGATTCCCACTTATAATGACCCACATTAAAATCTTTTCGGTTGATTAAATCCTTGAAATCATGTGGGATAGTGCATTCCCAATTTAAATTTTCTATCTTAATAGGAAAATTGTCATCATTAGGATTGGGTGAGTGGATATAGACTGCATCTAAACCTGCCTCTTCTTCCACTAACCCTATCCATGATTGATAAGGTTTATCGAATGTGCTGAGCTTTTCTAATAAACTGTTATACAAAAAGATATGTGCTTTTATATGCTCTCTTCTTATTTTCCCGCTATGATTCCCATACCCGTAAAAATCAAGATGGGTATGCCAAGCATCAAACCAAGCATCTTGGCTAAAGTCTAAATCGTATTGCTCTACGTTTAAGTCTCTCCACAAGTTGCGAAAATAACGCTTTTTCCCTCGAAACTTTTTCAAAAACAGTTGCCTCCTATTGAACAAATTTATATTTGCCTATTTGGAACAATTGAAAAAGCCACATGGTTTTGATATTCCCAAACTGTCTATGTATCGGTCGTTCCATCTACAAATATGTTTAAAGAAATTCTTTAATATCGATACTTTCGTTACTACGGCTATCAAAAAAATATCCGAAATTGTTGTAAACACATCCTGGTAAGGAAATGAGAATATTCCCCCTCTATCTTATAAATCCATCTGATCAACATTTAATTCGATTAAATTACCATCGGGGTCCGCACAGAAAATCTGAGCAAATCCACTTACTCCATATGGTTTTTCAATGATTTCTATATTATTCTGTTTTAACCAATTCAGCGTATCATAGTAGTTCTCTACTCGAAGTGCAAAGTGCCCTTCTTTGCTATTTAGAGTTTTATTTGTTCGAATGGTTTGCGACTCAGGATAAACAATTAAGTGAAGTTGCTGATTCTCTATTTGGTACCAGGCACCTGGAAAATCAAAATCAGGACGTTGTAATTCTTTTAAACAAAGAATTTTCTCATAAAAATATTTGGCTTTTTCCAAATCCGTAACTGTAAGACTTACATGATGGAGCGATTTGTATTTAATCAAGATGCTTCACTTCCTTATTTATTTTTTCTATAAATAGACATCTCCCACTTTATGGAGATTTTAGAACAGCTAAGTCTGTAATAGTTCGACAATTACATTCAATAATCCTTTTCGTTTTACTTCCCATTTTTTAGAAAGGCACTTTTATTTCTTCATTCCATTTAACAGGAGAATAGTAAGTTATTCACTAGTTAAAATGGGCTTTTTTATATCGATTTCGTATATTTTATAGCCTATTTCCCATTTATGATCTTTCGTGACTGTCATTGTACAAGAATAAGGCACTTTCTTACCATATGCATCCAGTTTAGGAATATCATCAAATGTAAATATTTCGTCTGTATCTAACATTTTGAAGATTGCTTCAGCAGAGCGGCCTGATGTATCTATGTCAATAACACACTCTCCTTTCACCACATCGTATTCTTTAAACAGCATATATTTTAGACTTGGCAAAGTGAAAGTGAACAGCAAAATGCCTAATAACAAGACACCTATAATTTTTGCTACTTTCATTAAGGGAAACTCTTTATCGAAGTACATAGCAACTATGTAATATAATGACCCAAAAACGAATAAAGCTCCAAGTAAGAGCATTATGAAATACATAACCATTTTCTAATAATCCCTCTCTTTCATTGAGTATACGAGTGAAAGGAGGAAATGTTTCAATTAATTTATTTTTACAGCTTATAAAAACTAAAGAATAGGATAAATCAAATCATATATCCGCTTAAAATAAAAAAAACAGGCCCCTATTAGAGACCTGATTCTTCCCTTTATTAATTCGCTTTTTGCTTAACTTCCAAATGAAAAGAATAAATTTCACTAGCACCAATTAAGCGAAATCCTTTTCCTTGTACATAATCAAACTTTAAATCCTCGTTAATATGCTTAATTGTTAAGGGATCTAAATAAATCGTTAAGCCATTATCTTCAAAGGCTGTATCGCCTTCTTGTGGAAAATCAACCGCTAAATCGAAATTATAAACATAGCTGCAGCCACCGCTAAAAATTGTGTTTAACCGATAAACTGCACCTTCAGGAACTTCATAACTACGAAATTTTTCAACAGCAGCATCTGTGATTGTTACCTTCATTTTGCCATCTCCTACCTATTTTTACATCTTATATATACTATTCCAATATAAGAATGTAAATCATCTTACTTTCAGCATAATGGATTTCGCAAAGGGTTGCAAAAAAACTGCTTTCTGATGTATGGATAAAGAAAAATATTGATAAAAAAATTAGTTTTCTAGAAACTAATATCCGTATCGTTCTCCTTTTTTCAGATCTAACAGATGATTGTTAATCGAAACAGTATTTTCATTTTCCCACTTAACCTCTACATTTTCGATATTATCTTGATAATATATTCTCTTTTTAAACCATAGTGGACCGTTTAATTCTCCCCTAACTCCAAATGACCCCATTGCCCCGGCATCATATCGGTAAAAATCTAATGTGTTCGTTCCTTCAGGAGATTGTACTTTTTCCAAATGCTTGTTTGCTCCAAACCCAGAGGCAAATAATACAAACAAGGTTGCAAGTAAGAATGCAATGGAAAGGATGGCGGATAAAATGACCGTTAACCAACTTCTTGTCTTTGTGCGCCTATTTCTTTTATCTTTAAAACCAATAATAGCGAAAATAAAGGCTACTACACTAAATATAAGTAAAATATAATTTGGAGGTGCAATCAACCAAGTGTTGTTAATATTTGAATACAAGGAGTAAGCTCCTAAGACTAAACAAACAAGTATTAAATATAATGACCATACATTATAGCTCTTTTCCATAAAGCTCCCCCTATTTAAAATGTTCATCCATGCTATCTATTCATTTGTTAAATTCTCAAGTCTAATTCCGATCTAAAAAAAGCAGAACATAACTACCTGCGCCAACAAAAATAGCTAGTTTAATAGTGAAAAACATCCAAAATTCAAATGTTGTTAGTTTTCTTTGCTTTTTATTCCTTTTTAAATGCCAATAATAGAAAAAAGTGCATAGTAATAGCAATACCACCGATAATTGATTGATTGTTTCTAATAGATTGATCATCATAAACACCTCTAACTAGTTGTTTAGATTTTACGGTTAGATATGTATGCTTTTATGAAAAAAACTTTTTTTTATTGTATTTTACTTCGCTTCAAATGCCTATACAGATGGTCACTACCAATCAAAATTAAAATCCCCATCGCAACATTATTAACTATCATTTTGAAAGGATGAAGTCCTTCTAAATTATTAATCACCATTGCTGATAATATCAGTGTAAGAACAACGAAGTTTAAAATTTTGTTTTTCATAAGTAATTCACCCTCTTATTAAATCATTATCTTTAAATACTCCGGTTCCATTTTTACCTTTTGGCATATATTTTGTAAAAAAGGCTGCCATAATTAATAGAATAACATTGATTAGCCAAACGGTAAGCCCTGTATACTTTAACCAATAAGCTAATAAACTGAATATACTTATAAGAAAAAAGCAAATATGTGTTAAAGCACTTTTAATTCCCGTTATTCCTGTATTTTTCCTCTTTTTAATTACGATAATTAGCGAAGAAACAAGAACGGTTATTAATATTAGTGATAAAATAGTCTTCAACCAATAGCATGCTCATACCTTTTCTATTTGTTATCTATTTATACGTTTTAGAACGTAATTAAGTTTCACGCAAAAAAAGACAAGCCTTATCAACGATCAGAATTTATTATTTAATAGCTGGCTTTCTTACAATAAAAGTAACAGCATTTATTTTTAGCAATACTACCTTTTCATCACGGACAATTGTATATTCCAACGGTTTAACTACTTGGAACAACACTTCCCACCCTCTATAGATTCTACTTAGTGTATGTATCATATCTTCCGTTTTCTTATTTATTTCCATCATTGCATCTAACTTTTTATTCGTTGCCAGTTCGATTTCTTCTATCTCAGAATTAACAATCAAGCAGTTTATTCCATCATTTTTTGTTCCGACTGCCATCTGTTTCAATACATCTTCAAAAACCTCATCTGATTCGACGTGCTCCAAAGTGGACACAGCAACAATGAGATCAAATTCATTTTCATCGATTACATAATGGCCGATATCTGCCTTTCTCATTTCAATGATTCCTTCAACCTTATATTCTTTGCTATACCGTTTCAAATTTTCTAAAGTGGAATCTAATAGATCAACACAAATGACTTTCCCGTTCTTACCTTTAATTCTTGCGCAATGGGAATACTGTTTCTCCCAACAGCTGAACCTAAATCCAGTACCCGCCTATTTTCAGTATTAGGAAAAAATCTAAAACAACTTTTACCGGCTTATATAACCACGATCCTTCTTCAAACAACTTATATTTTTCATAAAAATAATCATTGTATTTCTTTTCTTCTTTTCGGAATAAATCTAATCTAGACACATATAGCCCTCCATTCTTCTAATAACTTTCTCCATATATAGCTAATATTCAGAGTAAAATCCGCCTCTAGTCTTTTATTTAAATCCTCCCGCAACATACTGATAATTCAGATTTCTTTTAAACCCATCTTCCCTAATTTATTTAAAGTGGCAATCTTTGGCTTACTTTTAGCTATTACACTTAAATCTCCCTCATTAAATACGACAGCAACACCATCAGGAAGTAGTATATAAGTTTGTTGATTTTTCTTTAAACAAGCTTCTATTAATAGATCATCTTTAGTGGAGTAATGGCACCATATTGAATAATTTGCAACTAAATTTAATCCTGCATATACATAAAACGAGTAATTTTCACCACAAGTATGTAAAATATTATTTCCAAGCACTATTGCCCCTGCACTTTGACCATATATTGTACCGCCGTTGTGAAAATATAAGCTTAGTAATTGATCAAAACCAGATTCCTTAAGATCATTTAATAAAGAAAGAGTGTTTCCTCCACCGATATAAACTGCTGAAAACTCGTTTAATTCTTCTATTGTTTTCCCATTGATATCTGTCCACATTGTTATATTATGGATTCCCAAAGGACGAAACATTTTCTCTATATAGACTAAACTAGATTCATATGTTCTTACTTTCGAGTCTCCTGCTATAGGTAGATATAATAACGGTTTGTCCTTATTGATCAATTGCACAAAATACTGATTAATTTCAAAGGTCTGTTTTAAATCTCCACCACCGGACAATATTATAATCCCCATAAATTTTGCTTCTCCTTAAAATAAATATGTTCTATCTTACAATGATAGTAATTAATTGATATATCTAAAAAATCTTTTTTATCTGATTCAATGTTAATTTCTAGTAACGGGAGAACAAATGAGCAGAGAAATACTGATTAACTAATTAAAAAAGTCGAAATCCAAAGATTTGGCTACAATAATGGAAAAACCATCTTCATTTCTTTATAAAAGCTAAACTTCTCGGCTTTTTTAACGGCTTTACAGAGATAGGAAAAATGGCAATTGTGAATGGAAGAATACACAACAAATAATATAATACCTGGAATCAAGCTTACTGTTACAAATCCAATTCATAATATTTAAATGAAGCCACATACTAAAAACGGAGGTGAAAAATATGAAAACGAAGGATAATTTTTTAGAAGGCGCTAAAATCACGGACGATGCTCATACATATGGGCCGACTAATGGGGGGAGTGAAAAACACCATTCTCCTCAATCTGTTCCAAATAAGGAAGCAGCTAAATCAGGCAAACAACAGTAATAGAACACAATCATCTATGGAAAAAGAAAGCATGATCAAGAATGATTATGCTTTCTTTTTCCATTGTTATCGTAGGAATAATTCGATCTTCCATTACACATATCTCTTACTTTTCAATCATTGACAGCAATACTTTTTCCATTTCTTCTTTAGACATTGTATCTGCAGTTAAGATGATTTTATATCCTTTTTCAGGTACTATTACCCTCATCCCAACAAACGGCCATTCATCACTAGGGGAAACATAATCCACCTGAAATCCATTTATAAAATAAGAATCAGGCTGTTCAAAAAAACCGGACTCTTCCATTTCTAAATCAGCTTTTTGATTTACATTTAGCTGTTGGGTTGAAATTCTAGACGCGCCATCGCTATATTCTAATGAAACAATCGGTTCTTCCCCTTCCTTATATATAGCAAAGCTTTCATCTACTTGTTTATATCCTTCTGGTAGATAAGTAGGTTTTATAATAGGAAAACTTGCGAATACCTGTGCTTCCTTAAGAGCAAATTTCTGTTCATAAGTACTTTGTAATTCTTTAATTTCATGTAGTCTTTTAGCTTCTTTGCTATCTGGCTGTCGATTTTCTTTATTTTTCTTTTTCCATGTCTCAGCCTGTTCTGTATACAATTGACTATACTGTTTGAATTCTTCGTTGGTTAAATTCTCCTTCGCTATTTGCATGCTGCGCTCAAAGAAATCTAATTCTCCTTGAGTTTCTTCGGGATATGCTTTCATTAGATTCTCTTTCGACCCAAATAGCTGACTAATGAAAGATTGTGCAGCATCTGCCATGTGCGAACCACCAAAAGCTAGACTCGCTCCAATTATCATTAACGAAGCTACAGATGCAAGTACCCACTTAGGGTAGTTTTTCTTTCGCTTTTCTTCTCTATCTAATTCCTGATCTATTTTTTCGAATGTTTCTTTTTTAAACTTTTCCAGATTCACTTCATGCTTAAAGTACATCTTTGCTAATCTTAATTCTTTTTCTTCCATTTCCATCCTCCTTCATTCTATTACTTAATAATTGACGACCTCTAGCAAGTCTAGATTTTACTGTGCCAACTTTAAGATATAAAACGTCTGCTATTTGCTGAATCGATAGCTCTTCAAAATAGAAAAGTGTAATAGGCAAACTATAAGGTTTCGGTAAATCATAGACAGCATTATGTATTTCTTCTTCCTGTACACTTCGGAGATAGGAGTCTTCACTGCTTTCTTGATTCATTTCCGGTAAAAAATCAGATATAACTTCTCGCCAAGATTTTCGAAACGAACTATTGCATTCATTTATTACAATTCTCGCCAGCCAAGAGAATGGCTCTTACTTATTCTTTAATTGATCCATCGAATAAAATGCCTTAACAAATGCTTCTTGTACTTGATCTTCTGCTTTTAACCAATCTTTCGTGTATGTATATGCAAGCCTAACAAGACGTTGCGTATACTGGTCTATCCATAACTCTAGAACTTCTTTCTTATCCAAGAATTAACCTCCTTATTCAATATCTAGTTGACGTCTTTCATATGTAAGATGTCTTTTCTTTAGGAAAGGTTCCCATTTTTTAAAAATAAAATCTCGCATCTATCATAATACTAATTCCCTTTATCAATATTTTCCATTATAATTCAACTTACAAATATATACATAGGGAGAGTGTAGAAATGGAATCTTTTCAAAATGGAAAAGACAATTGGAATGCGGATTTATATGATGATAAGCATTCGTTTGTTTCAAAATTTGGAAATAATTTAGTAGAGTTGTTAGATCCAAAGCCTGGCGAAACGATCCTCGATCTTGGCTGTGGAACGGGTGATTTAACGAATACCATCCATAATTTTGGTGCTGAGACTTTAGGTATCGATAAATCGGAAAATATGGTGAAGCAAGCATTCAATAAATATCCTCATTTAAAATTCTTGGTTCAAGATGCAACAAGCTTACATTTTCCTAGCGAATTTGATACAGTATTTTCTAATGCGACTCTGCATTGGGTACACCCTCCTGTCAAAGCATTAGAAGGAATCTATCAAAGTTTAAAAAAAGAAGGAAGATTTGTTGCCGAATTTGGTGGCAAAGGGAATGTTCAAATAATAACAGATGAAATAATACGTCAAATAAAAGGAGCAGGATTTCCGTTTAGCGAAGAACAATTCCCCTGGTTTTATCCAAGTATTGGGGAGTATTCACATTTAATGGAAAAAGTCGGATTTAGGGTTACCTTTGCGCAACACTATGATCGACCGACTCCATTAGATGGAGACAATGGCTTGAGGAATTGGATTACTATGTTTGGAGATCTTCTGTTTCATGGTATTTCTATAGATGCTAAGACCGAAATCATTTCAAAGGTTGAAGAAAATGTAAAAGATAGATTATATATAAAAGGAAAATGGATGGCAGACTATAAAAGGCTCCGAGTGATTGGTGTGAAAGAATAATAGGGAATCAATTAAAAAACAGATTTCATTTAAAGATAGACTAAAATAAAACGAAAATGGAGATGTATTCATGGCAACAATTGAAGACTTTTTAAAATTGGATATCCGTGTTGGCACTATTATAAAAGCAGAACTTTTTCCAGAAGCACGTAAGCCTGCTATAAAATTAGAAATTGACTTTGGAGAAATTGGCATTAAACATTCTTCTGCACAAATTACACAACGATATACACCAGAAGCACTTATTGGTAGCCAAGTAGTTGCAGTAGTAAACTTCCCAGCACGACGTATAGCTGGTTTTAAATCTGAAGTATTGGTAATTGGAGGTGTCCCGGAAGAAGGTGATGTGGTACTTTTAAAACCAGACGTGCATGTAAAAAATGGAACACCGATAGAGTGAAGATTCAAATAAAAATGGTAAAGACCGCTTGAACAAGTCGGTCTTCTTTTTACTGAATATACTGTTATTTCAATATACTTAAGGTAGATATTTGAATAGTTATACTAAATTTGCCCTTTCATAGAACTCAATCGGACCTGCTTCGTCAATAATGATAGATTCATAGCCCATTTCCTTCATCTCATTTAAACATAAATGCAGCAAAGTATATCCAATACCTTGTGCTCAATTAGAAAGAGCGACTCCCATTTGTCCAAATAATCCCTTTTTTCTTCCTACTACATCAAAGCAAGCAAAACCAATTATGCTTGTATTATCAAATGCAATAAAAATAGGAATTTCGTTCATAAATAAACCATTTTCGATTGCTTCCATCCATCCATTTCCAAATTCCATATTCACAAAGCGTTTTAATAAAGCAACATCTTTTCTTGTTGCTTTTCTATACGTAATCTTGCTTGATGGTGGATGTGGAAAAGAATACTCTTTTAATGAAACAGTCAAATTCCTTGGATAAGCAACTATTTCTAGGATACTAGCTATATCAAATGCTTCAAATATTGCACTTGTTAATTGGTCATTACTTTCCAATATCCCCTCAAACAAATGTCCTTCATTTATATAAATCTGCTTAAATCTATTCATTCGATTACTTGCAAACTCAAAAATATTTTTCGTAGAATGAGAAATATTTACTTGAAAATGTTCAAACGGAATTCCTTGTTCGTTTTCCCTTACACTTGGATTCTTTAATTGTTCCCTTACTTTAACTATAAGATCGGGACATGTATTATGTAATTCAGCACACACTCCTGTTTTTTCATGCAAAATACCAAATAACAGATGAATGGGGTACATAATCGTATTTGTCCAACTAGCTTGCTTTTCTGCTTGATGTAGAATTCTTAAAGATCTTTCTGTGAATTTCAATACCCTCTTCCCTCTCTCAATCGTTTCTTTTTCTATTTTTAAGAAAGCTTCTTTGATAAATCCATCATATTATCAAAGCCCAGCTGTTCATAAACCGTTCGTCCAGTAGAACTGGACCATAATCTTGCTCGTTTTGCGCCTTTTTGTTTTAGCCATAAACAAACTTCATCTACTAACTGAGAAGCTAAACCATTTTTCCGATATTCTTTCATCGTATATACCGCTATCACCCAACCAAAGAGACTTTGTTCTTCTGCAAGTGGAAAGGCATACTCTGTTCTAATTAAACCGCCTGCACAAGCAACAATCTTTTCATCGTCGTTATCTAAAGCAACTCTAAACATTAAATTGCCTAATTCAAATTCCTTTAGAAATATGTTTTTCACTTCTTCAATCCGCCGAAGATTTGGCTTTGGTATTCCATCTATTTCTCCCATTTCACAAGCCATTTTATACCAGTAGTCTGTCATAATACTCAGCTCGTCATAAGTAGCCCATCTTGTTTCAAACATAGTTAACCTCCTAATTAATATTATTTATAAAAGGAATAGGAATAATCCAATAATGGCAATTACCAAATAACATATGGTTCCGATAGTTTTCACTTTACGATTCACATCTGTTTTTTTCTCTAAATTATGTGTATAGTCATACATAACCCATAAAGAAATTAACGGAATAATTCCTACCAAATAATTATCTATATGAATGATTATATACACTGCCACTATTGCAAATGCACTATTATATAATATCGTTCTCAATCTCTTCCCTCCTAAATTATCTACTGCTTCGTATTAAAGCATTTTTCACAAATTAATTTCCCTTCATAATGTATATAAGCTTTTATTTCCGTCATCCCTTTTCGCTTTGGATAGAGCATTTTCACAAAAACAACTTCATTCCCTTTAATATGTTTGCCACAATAGGAACATTGGGGTTTTAGTTTAAACATCGCTGTTCCTCCCTATATAATTTATCTACTATTTACTACGGACAATAGCTATTAAAAGTTCCGTTTATCCCCATTTAGACTAAGCTCAAATGAAAAATGCAGACACATATGTTACATTTAAGTTATTAGAATTCAAATTATTCAATCAATGAAAATTTCTGTAGGAGGTGATTATATATTGCTTTTACTAATAGCAATCGTATCGATCGTTATATGGAGTACGCTATCTCGAGAACTTGTAAAAACTTCAGAGGAGAAGAATAAATTAAAAAACAAGCGTAAAGTCATAACTTTAATGTCTGCAGGTACCTTATCAACCATTATTCTGACTATTTCCCTTTTTCAAAATTTCCAATCTTAAAATCCGATTTACATTTTTCACAGAACTTCCTTTGCATTGGTGGAGGTTCTTTTTGTGTCCAACTATAGAAAAAAGCATTACCACTTATTGCAGCAATGCTTTAATTAGCCATTTTATAAATTATTCTTTTACTACGTAATGAAGCTCTACAAACTGATTAAAGGTTCTTAATCTTTTCAAAGAAAGGTCTAATTGATAATTCCCCTCTTTAAATAACGGAAGGCCATTGCCTAGAATAGTTGGAGCTATTGTTACAATGATTTCATCAATCAATTTTTCTTTCATAAAAGAATATAATAGTTCTCCTCCACCAACAATCCAAATCGATTTTCCCTCTTCGCTTTTTAGCTTATCAGCAAATTTAGTGACATCTTCATTAACAAATTTCACATACTCTGTATCCTCAATAGAAGACTTTGTATATACATAACAGTTTTTGTTTTTATATGGAAATTCCCCTCCTTCTTGGTTCATAATCCAATCATAAGTCCTTTTACCAAGCAAAATGGTATCCACAGTTTCATAAAACTCGCTAATTCCGTTATCCCCTTCCCCTTCTACTTTGAATAGCCATTCAAGAGAGTCGTCTTTCGTCGCAATATATCCATCTAAGCTTGAGGCAATAAATAATACTAATTTTCTTTTTTCACTCATAAGTTCTCCTTTTTTAAATTATCAATTATTCAATAATAACGATTTTCATAAATAGTAGAATTAAATGTCTTTTTCCATCAAAACATTCGTAGTCTCATACCCTACTTTCTCATATAATCCTCGGGCTACTAGATTATGACCAAAAACATGGAGACCTATTTTTTTCAATCCGACCTCCTGCCCAACCATCTCTATTTGCTTTAGTGCTTCTTTGGCATAGCCATTCCCTTGGTATTTTTCTCTTATATGTATATCATAGATAAACCCTAGTTTTTCAGACTTTTGTGCGAGCCAAATAACGCCAACTGACTCGTCATCCTTTCGAATCGTGTATAAGAAATTCCGCTCCGTCTTTTCTCCTTGCGGCAAAAGTTTTGCATATTCCTCTTCCGCTTTTCTTATGGATTCTTCCTGCTTCCAATTTCCTGACAAAACTTTTTCTTGTGCATAGGTTTTAATTGCAGAAGATAGATATGTTTTATATTCATCAGAATTCATTAAATCTAATTTAATCATTGCTTATCACTCCCCCTTCACTTTTTATTCTAGTTTTTAACAATCGATTCCTGCTTTACCTAGCTTGGAAAAAATTTAAATAAGGAAAAAGCGATCCTTCCTCATGAAAGAATCGCTCCGTCTGTTATATAGCAACAGAAACTATTTTTCCGATGTCTCTGTATTTTTGCGATTTTTAACACCTTTACTCGTGTAAGGCTTGTTACTCTTTTTTTTGTTTGCACTAGGTTGCCAGCGATTCCAACCCTTCTTATCTGTTCCTCTGCCTGTTCCGCCCTTACCTTTTGCTTTACTCATAGAATCAACTCCGATTTTCTTGTCCATTTACGTATCTATCATTAGTTAGTCTTATCCTTTTATTATGGTAAAAAAACATACATAATGAACTATAAGTATATAACAAGGAGTTAATGTTTGAAACAATTAATAATTTTTGTATACGATAATAAACTATTTTTTCTTCCACCAACCATAACATATTACAAAAGAAGCACTATTCTTTCTTAGATTAAGCACTCGTTCCTTTATACTTCACTATTGTTTTTCTTTCCAGCAACTACAACCCTATATACATCATAAGCAGTAAACACAACCACTATTCCCCAAAAATAGATACTGCTACCAATCGAATTATCACTAAATAAGACAATAAGGACGACAATCCAAAAACCGACCAATGAAACTATTCTGTTAACCATTTCAGATTTAAACATTTTTTTCACACCTTTTTGATCATTATGAATGCTTATATTAGCTGCTATTCGCCTTATATTTTATAAGTTTGTTGAACAAATAGGTTTCAAAATGTTTGTTCAAATTTTCATTATCCACTTTTAATTAAATTTGCCAATTGTAAAATCATGAATAATCTCGACCACTTCAATTTTTCCATTGATCAAAAGCTCAGGTAGCTCATTTTTCTCGTTTCCTTTCCAATATTGCCGAGCCTGTTCTATTTTTTTGTGGAAAGGTGCAGCCTCTATAGTTGGCAATAGTTCTCCATCTCCTTCAAAATAATTCCCCATCACAAGAAGCTTAACAATCTGTAATACATTGCGGTTATAGGAATCAAATAATGCTTTCCATTTTAGAACCTCATCATAACTTTTCGCAGCATATAAACAAGCCAGCCTGGAAGGATAATCTGGATATTCCTGTGTTTTACTTCTATTTATAGACAAGTAATAACTACTATAACTATTCCAATCGATATGATAAATACCATATATACACTGCTTTTTTCTTTATATTATTTTACTCATCTACTATATGCTAAAAAGAAATGTATATCCCCTCAAAGGACAACCTTTGTAAAATGTTCAACTATTGGAAAGGGATCATAAAAATGATGTAGCTGCTTTTTCCAATCCTGATATTCATTCGATTGTCTAAAGCCAACAGTATGGTCTTCTAATGTTTCCCATTGAACAAGCAGCAAATATTTCCCCTTTGCTTCCATACATTTCTGTAATTCATGGGAGATATATCCATTCATCGAAGAAATAATTTTTGATGCCTCGAGAAATGCTTCTTCATATTTTGACTCCATGCCTTCCTTAACTTGTAACATCACAGCTTCTAGTATCATATATTTCTCCCTATTTTCTTTATTTAAATTATTGGATAAAACACTTATTTTTTTCGAATCACTTGCTGATTAAATTCCGTATTCCTACACTTCTTTTTCGTGTTTTTCTGTTCATTAGAGATAATTGATAAATAAACAATTCAACATTTATTGCCAATTTCCTTTTTCTTCCTTGCCTCTTACATCACCTTTCAAAAAAAACGCATAAAAAAACTACCAAACTGGTAGTTATAATCTTGTAACAATCAAATTCTATTTTTTAAAACATCTAAATGAAGAGGATAGGTGCTATATGCGACTATTTTATTTTTGTATTTTTTCACAATATCTACATGATCGTGATAACTATTTAAGAATAATTTTATATTCTTATTTCCTTTTTTCGTATGAATAATGAGGGAATACTCAGCATTATTTGGTTTGAGGTATGTTTCTTCACTTCCTGGATAGAGACTATATTTTTCCCTGACAATCGCTTCATTAAATAGTTTTATTATCGTCTCTTTATTCTCCCCATCTACCTTCCTCTCGTTGTAGATAATTTCCGTCTCCAAATCATTAAGTTTTAAATGCATCTTATATTTATCCAAAAGCCAATCTACCACTCCAGTTGGTAAGCACGTCATTAAAACTTTTATCATACAAAATAGGGCTAATGCTATGATAGAAATCCAGGTCATTCTCATTCACTCCATACTTATTCAATTAACATTTCTACGATATTAATAGTACTAAATTTCTCATTCACATTGACCATCCAATTATTATATAAATTGACCATCCACTTTCAATTTATGCTGACTTCTCTATAAAAAAAGATGCAAAGTTGTTTTGCATCTCATCTGTATTATTCTCTACTGGACTTTATTGCTTCTGCAAATCTTCTTATCCCCTCTTCAATATTGGTTTCTTTTTCTTTCGCATAAGTAAATCGAACATAATGAGAGTTGGAACCCATAGTGGAGCCAGGTGCATAAATAACCCCATTTTTTAAAGACTCCTCCAATAAACGGTTTTCGTTGACTTCATTTTTTATTTTACACCACAAATGAATCCCGCCATTTGGAATGATGAATTCTACTTCTCCTTTTAAATAGGTATCTAAGCTTTCGATGATTTGATTTCTTCTACTTTCAAGTTGTTTAATTAAATGATTTAAATGGGATGCAAACGAAGGCGATTCTAGAAAATCGTTTGCTATCCATTGGGAATAACTCGAATGTCCAAAATCAACCTGTTGCTTAGCATCGGATAATCTTTCAATCACTGGCTTTGGACCAATAATCCAGCCAATTCGAAGTCCAGAAGCAACAATTTTAGAGAGCGAGCTAATATATAACACATTTCCATTTTCATCCATCGATTTCAGCGGAAAGACCGGTTTTCCAGAAAAAGAGGTTAAACTATATGGATCATCCTCTACTACTGGTATGCCATATAGGGAAGAAATTTCTAAAATCTCCTTCCTCCTTTTTTGACTGAGGGAAATGCCAGTTGGGTTTTGGAAAGCTGGGTTTAGAAATATCATTCTAATCCTGTGCTTTCTATGTAACGAGATTAAATCATCAGGTTTTATGCCATTTTCATCTGCTGTCAAAAAATAGCTTTTAACTCCTGCTGATTCAAATAATGGCAGACTATAATGATAAGAGGGATCCTCAATCGCTACCGCATCCCCGGGTTTAAGCAAACATTGAATGATTAAATGCAATGCTTGTTGGGCTCCCGACGTTATCAAGATAGAAGACGGATTCGTATGCAAACCTCGAAATTCCTCCATATGATGGGCAATGGTCTTTCTTAGCACCTCGCTACCTTGTGGATGATCATAGCCTAATGACCCAATATAGGAGCGATCAGAAGTAATTTCCCGTAGCGATTTTAAAGGAAAAAGATCCTCTGAAAGCTCCCCACTAGCTAAATTGATCAAATGATGATCCACCATCTCTTTTCGTATCCGTTGCATGACAGGTACATTAGGCAGAAAAGATCCAGCTTCAATATAGCGATTCCAGCTAGGCACACGCTTTTTGGTTATTCCCCATATATCCTTACTGATTGTTGTTCCACTGCCGCGTTTTCTTTCAATTAATCCATTTGACTCTAACTCATCATAGGCTGCAACTACTGTACTTCTATTCAATTCTAGCAATTTTGCTAAAGTTCTTTCAGATGGCAACGGCTTGTCTAAAAGAAAAGATCCATCTGCGATACCATTTTCAATAAACTCAGCTAGTTGCTTATAAATTGCTTTTTTTATTTGTCGATCAGGTTTCCACTCCATTGTCTCCACACTTCTTTACCACAAATTGCATCCATATAGGACTGCTATCTAAATTATATTGTTTTCCATTATAACTTAATATTCTCCCTTTAAACAGCTATAGTGCTTTCCTTTTTTCCTATAGAATATTTCACTACTTTTTACTAATATAGCTCAATATATTTTCCATCCTCATAAATCTCTTCTCCAGATACCTCTGTCCATTCTTCGGGGGTAAGACTTGTATGCGAGTCTAAATAAGCTTTTACTAAATGATATCCCGCGTTATACCCATAATTCTCAGGAAGTTCGTCCCCTCCATAGATTATTTCATAGGCACGGTATCCATCATAAAAATTCAATTCAGGCTCTACTAGTTCCCAATATTCTGTTAAGAAAGGATAGCTTGGATCTTCATACGAATTACCAGGATAAACAATGTTTTCAAACATCACTGCTTTTCCTTCTAAAACTAAAATATCCAATACTGTATCAGAGCTTTCTCTATTAAAATACTTTTCCGTCCAAACACTATGATGGTATTCATGTGCTATTCCAACCTTCAAAAATTCTTCATCAAAAAATAACGTGTAAAGAACACTGATTTTCCCTGTTCCTTCGGTTACCATTTGTGGCAAATCAGGATCGTATGGAGTTGGATAAATGCATACATCTGTAGCTTTGTTTGATGGAATATAATTAGCGGATTCTATTAATGCTTCTTTAATTGCATTATTTATTTTTTCCTCATCCATTGTATTTATAATCGCGTTAACAAGTTCCATGTCTTCTGGAGGCTCGACTGAATATGTTTTCCCACTTCTTTCAAAGTATTCCCCATCCTGGTAGCATGCTTCAAAAACCGGTTCAATTACTTCTTCTTCAAATATTTGCTCTTTTGGAATAGTAGAATCCTTTTCTATCCTCTTTTCATAGTTGTCATATAGCTTATAAACATGAATAATATTAAATTCTTGATTTGTTTCAGGATGATTGTACGAATAAATCAACGTTTCATCTAAAGTTTTTTGATCAAATGATATCAGCACTGTACAAAAAAGTAAAACGATAAAAACACCAAATAAACGCATAAAATATCTCCTCAATAATTACAAAGTCCAACAGATAGTAAATAGGTTTTTTAGGTAAAAATATGGGGAATTATTTTAATCTTACCAGTGTACTTGGAGCTTATTTCCATTTGGGTCATAAAAGTGGAAAAAGGTGTGACCATTATCTTCTTTTATATCCTCCACCTTAACTTGATTATTAATTAAGTGTTGATGAAATTTAGATAATTCTGGACTTGTAAAACCAATGCTAAATTCTTGTTTATTATCAATTGTAAAATGTGCAAATGTTTCATCCTCAGTAGGAACTAAGATAAGTAAAAAAGGTCCTTCATTCACTTTTATAATGGCAAGTTCCTCTGTATTGTTTAGCAACTGCAGCCCTAGTACATCTCTATACCATTTTGCAGACAGTTCTAAATCTTTTACAGGAATTCGAATATAATGGACTTGTTCAATAAATGATTTACTCATAGCCTTCTCCCCTTTATTTAATCCGGTATATCTATATTCCCTTTCTATATCCCTATTTCCTTCCGATAATTGAATTAAATTAACCCTATCTTTATCGGAATGTTACCGGTGAAAGAACAACCGTTTGAAAAATTCAATAAACATTATTCATTTACAAACAAAAAAGTCCATTCCTTAGAAGCTAATCTATTCCTTAGGAAATGAACTTTTTTATCTTATTATTTTTTTCTAATAAAAGTCAATCCAATCGCTACAACTGATAAAACAATCGCGATAATGGAAAGAATCATATTTACATTCGTACCTTCATGTGCATGCTCGGTATCCTCGTCTGAAGCATGATGATCATCTGCTGTGTCATCTGTTGCTTCATCCGTTCCATGGCTATGTCCATGACTATCAACCGTTTCATTGGATTGAGCAATACTTGTAATAGAATGAGGTAATTCAGAATCACTGTCTCCTGTCCACTCGACAATGCTGCCATCTGCATAGTATTGGAATGCATCCCAGGCAATATCGCCAGGCTCTTTAGGATTTTGTGCTCTAAAGGTGAAGTCGCGGTATTGACCAGCTTTAATTGCCGTATCTTCTGATTCCGCTTCCCAAGTAACTGTAGCAACTTTCCCATTATCATCTGTTGTTGTAGTCGTCTTCCAGCCATCCACTGGTGCATACATTTTGAATTCCACATTTTCCGGAATCTTGATTGTAACTTTGGTTGTATCCACATTTTTTTCAACCGGTATTCTTACTTGATATGTTTCCCAAGCCTCTGTAGTTGATTGAGAAGGATTTACTGTCACATGAGCATTCACTGGTAATGCAATGAAAAAGACAGCTGCAAAAGCAACTAGTACCGATAATAATTTCTTGTTATGTATCATTTTTAAATCTCCTTTACTTTTTTACTGATTCCATAAAGAGAGGTTAACACTATCTCTCACGTGTTAACCTCCTTCATCATAACAAATCAAGTAACTTCATTCAAAGATAAAATAGCTGTTTTTGTGTCTATTCTGTGAACGTTTTATATCAAATGTATTTTTAACGAGCTATATCCTATTTTCGCCAAAATAAATCCTTTTTAATCTTCTACATCGCTTCAGGAGCGGATATACCTAGCAATCTTAATCCTTCTTTTAAAACAAGTGTTACTGCGTATACCAATGATAGTCTCGCTTGTTTCTCATCGTTTTCTTCCAAGATTTGAACATGTGCGTAGTATTTATTAAATGCTTTCGCTAAGTCGATAACATACTTGGCGATTTCAGAAGGATCATAATGCTCCATTGCTCTTTCCACACTTGTTGGAAAGTACATTAAACTCTTCACAATTGGAAAACTTCCATGATCCCACTGTAAGGCAGTAATGTTAGCTGGTTGGAAAAATTGTCCTTTCCGTAATAAGGAACACGCTCTTGCATGTGTATATTGGATATATGGTCCTGTTTCTCCTTCAAATTTAAGCATATCCTCTAAGGAAAATTCTATATCTGTTAACCGATAGTGCTTTAAATCATGAAAAATGATTGCCCCAGTTCCAACTTGCTTTGCTACTTCTTCTTTCTTTTTTAGAGAGGGGTTTTTTTCTTCGATATTTTTCTCTGCCAACTCGATTGCTGCTTGAAGTACCTCCTCTAATAGCACCACTTTCCCTTTTCTTGTAGACATTTTCTTGCCTTCTTTCAGCATCATACCAAATGGAATATGAGCCATTCCTTTTGCCCAATCATAACCCATTTTTTCTAATACTTGAAATAACTGCTTAAAATGGAGAGTTTGTTCATTGCCTACCACATATAAGCTTTTCTTAAAATGGTAACTTTCCTGGCGATAGATCGCTACCGCTAGATCCCGTGTTGCATAAAGAGTTGCTCCGTCGCTCTTTTTGATTAAGCATGGCGGGAAGTCTTCAAGCTCTACCACCTGTGCCCCTTTTGATTCGACTAAAAGCTGCTTCTCCTTTAATAACTTGACAACAGCTTCCATCTTGTCGTTAAAAAAAGCTTCTCCATCGTTTGAATCGAATGTTATTCCTAATAGTTGATAGATTTTATTAAACTCTTTTAACGATTCCTTTCGAAACCATTTCCAAAGTATTGTCGCTTCTTCATTTCCCTGCTCCAAATAGTTAAACCATTTTCTCCCTTCCTCATTTAAGGCAGGATCTTCCTCGGCTTTCTCATGGAACAGAACATATAGCTTTAATAATTCTTTAATGGGATTTTTCCTTACTTCCCCTTCTATTCCCCATTTTTTATAGGCAACAATTAATTTCCCAAACTGTGTCCCCCAATCACCAAGATGATTAATGCGAATGGGGGTATAGCCATTTTTCTCTGCAATAAGTCCAATGGCATTCCCGATAACCGTTGAACGCAAATGCCCCATTGAAAATGGTTTGGCAATATTAGGAGAAGACAAATCAATTGTCATTACTCCTTTATCTTGCTGGATATCGCCATAATGCTCCTTTTGTTCAAGTATTTCCCCAATTACTTTAGAGGAAAGCAATTGCTGATTTAAATAAATATTAACATAGCCGCCAACAACTTCAACATGAGCAATTAGTGGAGACTCGATTTTTCCGGCAATCTCTGCAGCAATGAGCTGCGGTGCTTTCCGCATTGATTTCGAAAGGGTAAAGCATGGAAAAGCCAAATCTCCTAAATGAGCAAATTTCGGTTTTTCCAATAGTTGTTCAATCATTTCCTTTGTTAAATCTAAATATGGTTCTAATACGTTTGCTATTTCTGATTTGATGTCCATCTATTCTTCTCCTTTTTAAAGATAAAATAAAAAAGCCCCCACCTCTTCCAAACGAAGAGGCGAGAGCTTAAATTCCCGCGGTACCACTCTAATTGCTATTTCCATAACCACTTAAATCAGTTAACGGCCTGTCACCGATCATTCCTACTTCCATTTTCAGAATGATATCTCCAAAGTGCGTTTCACTAATTGTTCTACATTAGGCTTCCACCATCCCTAATTCGCTATCGCTTTCCAATTAGCTAGTCTCTTTTTCAACGACTTTCCATATTTTTTCTTATTATACACACACTCTCCGGAAGAATCCAACACTTTTTTGCTTTTTAAAAAAATCTGGCAAGCGCCAATCATTTCCATTTACATATAGTATGGAGGGAGGTGAAACGATAATGAATTTTCAAAATAGAGCTTTTGGTGGACATATAGGTGCAGTTGGTCCAGTTGGAGCTGGTGGATTTGCAGGTGTTGGCCATGGTGCTGTAGGAGTTGGAGCTATTCCTCTTGGTGCAGTTACGCCAGCAGCTGGCTTTACTGCAGGGAACCCACTAATTATTACTCCTTTCCATCATGTTCCTACTACTCATCAACAGCATTGGAATTATGGTCAAACTTTTCCCTCTTACTCTCAACCATATGGCTATAATCCAGCTTATTCTACTTACGGAAATTACCCATTTTATTAACTTAATGAAAAAGGCAACAACTAGACTCCCTTTAAAATCATAGGAATCTGGTTGCTGCTTATTTCAACTTTGAGCTATTATTCTGCAATAGTAACTTTTTTGTTTTTTCGCCAGCCGAGGAAGGTTACTACTAATCCCCCAAGTGAAAGGATTATACCAATAATGTATCCTACTAAACTTGCAGTACTTACATTATCCCCGTTTGGTGCACCGCCTCTTTCTTCCATCCCATTAAACGGCGTCATACCATTTTGATTATCCATTGAGAATCCATTGTCCTCTGTCGTATTGCTATTAGTATCTGAATCTGCATTTGTGTCTGTATTTGTGTCTGTATTTGTATTTGCAGATGCAGTTGCATTAGTCGGCGCTTGACCTTGGCCCATCATGCCTATTCTCTCAGAAGGTTCTTCTCTATTTACATATGATACAACTCCAATTGTTGATTGAACCAATAAGAATACCATCGCAAGGATCGCGATCCAATTTTGTATTTTCTTCACTTTCATCTCTCCTATCTGTAATGTATTTTTATTATGCTAGAGTTGGCTTAATTTTTTCTTAAATTTTTTTAATAGATGGAAAGATAAGAAGTATTTTTCTATCATTCTCTGAAGAATCGCGTTTGTTGTAATTATGAACGCTATTATTTCATAGCATTCTTTGAGAAATGGTTTTCATTTTGAATATGAACGCTACTTTTTCTCTCTTTCTTTTGAAAAATGGTTCTCATCTTGTTTACGAACACACTTTTCTCTTCCTCTTTCTGAAAAATGGTTCTCATCTCGTTTATGAACACCACTTTTCTCTTCTTTCTTTTGAAAAACGGTTTTCATCTCGTTTATGAACACCACTTTTCTCTACTTCCCTTTGAAAAATGGTTCTCATCTCGTTTATGAACGCCACTTTTCTCTTCCTCTCTCCAAAAATGGTTTTCATTCCATTTATGAACACTGCTTTTCCCCAATAAAAAAACCGATGGAAGCTGACTTTATGCTTACCTACTAGCATTGTCATTCCATCGGTTTTTTTTATTTAACTGGAATCCATATTTCCGAATAGCAATCTTCGCTGGACGGATCATCTTCTGTGTAGCGTTCAAAAGAGATGAATCCTCCCTGTTTATAGCTGGTAGTTGGCATCCATTCCGAATAAATCTGTTTCCACACTTTCTGTATACTATGGGGCATTGGTCCATGTACTTCAAAAACTGCCCACTTAGATGCTGGAATGATAAGCTGGTCATATTTTGCTGATTTTTCTTCTGTAGCAACCGCTATCCAGTAATCCATGTCTTTCCCTGCAACTTCTGTTTGGTCTACACAAACACCAAGAACACCTGGTACTTCACCTACTGATAACATTAATAGTTCGTTTACTGTTCCCTCATTATTTACCTCTTCCCAAAGCTTAGGGATTTCACGAAGATTTTCATCTTCTTTAATTGAATAAGACTTTTTCAAACCTACAATAGTAAATGCTTCTTTCTCTACAATTTTTACCTTCATTGGTTCTGCCCCTTTCAGCTGTACTTGAATGACGAGTGGGTTATATATTTTCAGGCTGCCAACTCCTCTTCTCGTTTCACTCGGCGTAACACCATGCTGCCTGCGATATGCTTTTGTAAAAGCTTCAGGTGTTTCATATCCATATTTAAAAGCGATATCAATAATCTTTTCCCTTGAGTGAAGCAAGCTTTGCCCAGCTATTGTCAGCCGCCTTCTTCTTATATACTCCCCTACTGGTATTTCAGTAAGGATGGCGAATGTGCGTTGAAAGTGAAAAGCAGAAACATTCGCAACACGCGCAATTTCTTCTATCTCAAGCTTTTCTTCTAAATTTTTTTCGATATAGTTCAATGCTTTTTGTAATCCTTCCAACCATGACACCTTTCTCACATCCTTGGTACTATCATATAGTTATTATTAATCGTTTTCCGGTTCATTTCTGCTTTCTTTTGACAGATATACGATTTGTTTTCTGATTGTCAAAATGACGGATTAAATAGAGAATCGACCGCCCTAAATAAATACAAAATAAAGTACCAAATATAATGAGAGCAGCTAAATAGTTGTCAAATATCTTCTTACTAGCAAAGAATAATAATAAAAAAATTAGTGCCACCAATAAATTTAAAATTGGATAATTTTTCATTTCTTTCCCATCCCTGCTTTATAATTTATGTATGTATTTCTCACGGTAAAATAGGCTGTCTATCCCGCTAACTGCTCGGTTTAGACAACCTATTCTACTTTAACAGAGAACGTATAATTAGGATTTCCTTGATCCCATTGGGCATAGATCATATATACATATATTCCTTTTTTGGCTGGAACAGTCATTTTGTTTCTGTCTACCTCTATAAATTCCTCTTCACCATCTTTAAATACTTTTGCAACCTGTAATGATCCATCTAAAGGTTTTTTATTAAAATCAATCGTGATGGTTGCATTCGGTTCCACTCGAACAGAACCATTTTTCAATCCCATATCCCAAGCTGATGCATAAACATAATCGACACAGGAGCCTTTCAAAGAACCTTGCCAGCAATTGGAGCCAATTGTTGTCGGTATTCTATTATTCTCCCATAGCACCTCAGGTTTTGGTGGCTTGGAAAAGTAAAATGTATCCATGAATACCCAAATACAAACAAAAATAAATGCTATTATTGTTACCACCATTAACATGCGAACCTTATTATCCCCTTTCATCCCTCTTTCATTATTGGACGATTGATATTGCAGAAAAGTTTCGATTTTTCATTATAAATAGAAAATTCAAGAGGAATTTTTACTCTCCACCGCCACCACAATCTCCCCCACTATCAGAGGAACCTCCACAGTCATTCCCTCCATCAAAGAATGATGTATTAGAGCTATCTGTTGGTCTTCCTGAATATGGTGGGAAATAATAGCTATTATCATGTTGACTTATATTATTTGTCTTTCCTTTTGATGAAGCATTAAAAATATTTACTATTAAGATCACAGCAAATACAATCATTATGAATCCTAACATAGCAAACTCCTCCCTTCTTATACTTATAGTTTGTATACGAACCTTACGCTGAAATAGTTTCATAATTTTTACAAATAAAAAACCCGAAAAGTAGCTATCCTACCTATCGGGAAAATTGACTATGCTCTTTTCTTTATTTCCTTTACTTTTTCCTTAACGGATGGCTTTCTTCTGTTAAAATAATAAAAAATTCCAGTTATCAGCAAAATAATAACAATTAATGCGAGTGGATTAATATTTGTGGAAAATACACCGTAGGGAATTAATGCAAGAATAAAGAAGTAAAAGAAATTTCCTATCGCTGTGCCAATAGTAAAAGGACGCAAGGAAATAGTACTTACACCTGCAATGATGTTTAAAATACTTGTCGGGAAGAAAGGAAAAACCCTACCATATATTACATATTTCATTCCTTTATGTTCGATTTTATCAAGCATATCTTGGTGATTTTTGACTTTTCTATGAACAAAATCTTGAAACCAAAAACGAGTAGCAAGAAAGATAAGCACCGCGGCTACGACACTAGAAAGCCAGCTCCACAAAAAACCATAAAAGAAGCCAAACGAGTAAAAATTAAGGGTAATAACCAATATTAACGGGATAACGGTAAAGCTATTTTGAATGATCATAATAAATAAACTTACTATAAGTGCATATGAAATATTATCATTAAATACAGATGTGACAGAATCAATCTCCCCTTGACGAATCGCCTGTAAGATATCTGTATAACGGATAAATAGAATAAAGAGGCTGATCGTCACAAAAAACGTGAATGGCTTCAAAAAATGTTTTATAATAAATCACCTTTTTCATAAATTATATGTCACATGCTAAAGAGTGGTACACTTTAGATGATTCATTTTACTACAAATTTATTCTTTTTCTTTTTTTTATAATTATCAGTTTTCTACCCTTTTTTATTTTCTATAAATCTGTGTTATCTAATAAATGTTCATGAATGGCATCAAACAATATATGATTGCACAAAAAAACACTATTCATTAGCATAAACCTTTAAAAATGAATAATGTCTTTTACCCAGTATATTTGTCTACTTTTCTTGAGCAAGGCTAATATCTTCTTCTACCCTATTTAACCACTCAATGATAATAGAAGTAAATAACTTTGTTTGTTCAATCTGCAAATTATGCCCTGCTCTATCTAAAACAGCAAATGTTGCTCTAGAATAATTTTCAAGAATTGCAAATGCATCTTTATATCCAACCACAGAATCTTGTTTGCCAAGTAAAAAGACACTTGGTTTCTGAAATAGGACATCATCGATTGAAAAAGAAAATCCATAGCTCTCTTGAATTTTATCTAAGAATACAGAATCCGCTATTTTGCATCCTGACAGTATTTCTTCCTTATATCGCTTCCAATTGTAATCATCCAAAACTACTTGATTTGATTGGAAATCGCTAAGCTCATCTTCTGCTAAGCTTGCTAAAAATCCATGATCCGCATAAACAATTGTGTGGTCTGGAAGTAATCTCTTTTCTTTATCTGGTATAATCATAGGACAAATGAATGCAGCTCCTAATATTTGCTCTTTATGTTCCTTAATGATTCCTCTAGTTAAATAGCCACCATAGGATTCTCCTACGATTAAAAATGGTTGATTAGGTATCACCGTATGAATAAAGCTTACTACTGCTTCTAACATTCCATCCGAGTTATGTATTTTTTCGTAATCCCTAGTTTTTCCCATTCCAGGTAGATCAATATAGATTCGTCTCCATCCTTCCTTCTCTTTAAAGATAGGTTCCATACAACCGCTCAAAAGTCGATGATCTGGAGTAAATCCATGTACCATAATTATCGGAATTCCTGAACCTATATCTTCATAGTATATATTTGCGTTTTTCACTTTGCAGTATGGCATCTTTCAGTCTCCCTCTTAATTTACTCTAAAATATATATGTATCTATTGATGTAGCTTATTCAAATAATGAAATATTCAAGTCTTTTCCATAACAGAAAACAAGCAAGGTGTGTAATTGAGCTCTATGATGATAGATATGTGCGACTATTTCTAATAGCCATTCATACCTTGTATAGGTTACTCCCCAATAGGATGTCGTTCTTTCTTGTAATTCCGTTTCTGTGAGATTGCTATAGCTTTCTTTTAATGTTTCATAATTATAAGCGATAGCATCTTTTATAGCGTTCACACTTTTTAATGAAACACTAGAATAATATTCACTCATCTCTTTTTGTGTTGCACTGTTCGCTATCAATAAATCAGCCTTACAAATTACAGCAATATGTTCTAATAGCTCACCTATCGAACGCTTATTACTTGCAGGCATTTTCTGTAAGTCAGCCTCTTCTAATGTCTCTATTATTTCAATTATTGTTTTTAAAGCTATTTCCATTTGATTTAGTGCGCTAGTAATATATGTATTCTCCAATAACGCTCCTCCTAAAAAGAATATATGTTCGCATTTTGATTATAGACTATTCTATCATAAATTCAACACTAAAATTCGTTTATTCTGACTTTTAAACGAATCGACCTTTAGCTTATAATTTATTAGCCATGATTTGTCCTTGTTTAGCTCCTTTTCCATCTGCTATACTTTAAAAGAAACAAACAGGAAGTGTTATTTTATGAGACAAGCACTTATTATCATCGATATGCAAGAAATTTTCTTTAACCATCCCCAATACTATTTATTCAATAAGGATCAAATTTTACAAAACATCAATATACTAATCAATCAAGCTCACGAAAAAAATATTCAGGTTATTTTTATTCAACATACAGATTTAAATGATCAGGATGAGCTTTTTGAGGGAAAAGATGATTGGAAACTTCACCAAAATTTAATAGTTTCCTCTGAGGATAAGATAATCAAAAAAACAAAATGGGACGCTTTCTATCAAACAGAACTTTTGGATTATTTAAAAAGCATGAAAATAGAACAGCTTATATTTGCTGGTGCACAAACTGAATTTTGTCTTGATACTACTATTCGAGCAGCTTATAGCTTGGGATATCAAAATAATCTACTTTTCCAAAACACCCAAAGTACGATTAATGGCTCCGTTTTACATGCAGATGATATTATTAATCATCATGAAGCAATTTGGAATAATCGATTTCTGACAGTGATAAAAGGGGTATTAAAACTATAAAGGTTACAAATAAATTCATTGGCACTTTTATATTTCAAACATATCATTCCTTTAACATTTTATTTAAATCTTCTACTTTTGGAAAATAAAGTCGAAAAAAAGGAGTATAATGGAAATAAAAAAAGACGGAGGTTGTTGTTATGATTACCTTGCTAGAGGATATTGCTCCCTTCGGACTAAAAGACACGAAATTATATATCATGAAAACAACTGATTCTTTTGTTATTTCTATCCCTAAAATTAATTGGTCTACAGAACTCCGTAAATCAGAATCAGCCCATGATCAATTTAATCATTTACTTCATTCTTTAACATTTCACATGTTTGAAGGAAATTGCTCTGAACTAGCAGAATGTATCACGGCATCTCTTGGAAAGTATGAAAATTCATTGTAAGAAAGTCTCTATCCTTTCATTCATATAAAGTCATGCTTGAAGGCACAAAAGATCATCATCAGTGTTCTTTTGTGCCTTTTCCATCCATTAATTTTCTCCCTGCCTATTCTCTACTCTACAATTCATTGCATAAACCGATTCTCCTAAGCTAAAATGGGGAAATAAAGAACAGAATGTAAAGGAGTTTTTTTCTTGGAGTTTCTTTTTACAAGTAAACGATTAGGTTTTCGATTATTAACAATAGAAGATGTAGAAGCATGTGAACAGTTTTGGGGAAACGAAGAAGTCATGAAGTATTGTGGCGGAAGTACAGACTCTTCCTTACTTCCACAAGTTATTGACTTTTACGAGCAAAGTCAAGCTGACTTCGGTCTTTCTGTTTATGGAGTAGTTGATTTGGCTAGCAATCAGGTGATTGGGGCAGCTGGCTTTAATATAGAGGATTCCATAGACGAAGTAGAGCTAATTTTCCATTTTACAAAAGAAAATTGGAACAAAGGGTATGCGACAGAAGCGGCGATTGCATGTATGAAGTTTGCTGAAAAGCAAGGAAGTGTTCAAAAAGTAATTGCCTCTGCTAGTATTGAAAACAAGGCTTCTTTAGAAGTACTTGGCAAAATTGGCTTTCAGTATATGGGAATAAAATATTTCGAGGATACAGAACAGGAAGAAGCTTATTTTGGGTTTGTTTTTAAGTGAATGGATAATAGTTTTCTCAAGGGGAACAAGAATATTAACTTGACCCCTTGCCTACCGTACATTTAAAAAGGAAGTGGGAAATTTTGAATAATGAAAATAAAATTATTATAACTCCATTAAACATTGATTTAATAGAGGATATCAATAAGACAAATGATTGTTTTAAGTTGTATGGCAGAGTTGTCCCTAGTTTACAATCAGGCAAATGGTCTTATAAAGAGATTCTTTTTGAAGAAATTAGAGAAACACGGTTTCCAGATGATAAACTTGATTGGAGCCAATATATAAATCGAGAGGATAAAGCTTTGTTTTTAGCTTATATGAATAATACTTGCATAGGACAAATTAGAATAATGAAGGATTGGAATCGCTTCTGTTATATTGAAAACATTGCTACAAAAAAAGATTATAGAGGAAATGGAATCGGAAAGTTGCTCTTAAATAAAGCGGAAGAGTGGGCAAAACAAAGAAATCTTATCGGGATGTCCTTGGAAGCACAAGATGATAATCTTGGTGCATGCAGATTTTATGTGAAACAAGGATTCATACTAGGTGGGGCTGATACACTAAAGCAGTCATATAATCCAATTATTGAGACCACTTTGTACTGGTATAAGTTATTCAAGTAATGGTGTTAGTTAATAAACACACATACTGTTTAAAAAGCCAAGCGTTCATATACATGAAAATAGTAAGAATAAGGGTTATTTTCATCTGTTATTCCTTGGGTAACAGATGTCTCCTTCCATTCCGTGCAAATCAACATTTGGAAAGAAAGTGTCACCTTCAAATTCTGCATGAATCTTGGTTATATACATTGTTTCTACATATGGAAGAAATATTCTATAAATTACTTCTCCGCCAAAAATAAATATTTCTTCTTCCTTTTCACATAATGTAAAGACTTCATCTAGTGAATGAGCCATTTCACAGCCATCAAATACTATTTCTCTGTCTCTAGATAAGACGATATTCCTTCTGCTACTTAGTGCTCTTCCAATAGATTGAAAGTTTTTTCTTCCTAAAATAATTGGATGCCCTGAAGTAATCTTTTTCACATACTCCCAATCTCTCGGAATTCTCCAAGGAATATCATTATCCTTCCCAATTACTCTGTTTTTGTCCATCGCTACAATTAAAGAGTCCTTCATGAAGCACTCCCCCTATTGACTTATGTAAAATAGCTTAATAGTCGATCAAAAGAATCAATCTCCGCAAATGGTTTTATCTTGGTAGCGTTCTTAATCTTACGTGGATTAAACCATATACCTTTTAAATTGGCATTTTGACAACCACCAATATCACTTTCTATGTCATCCCCAACAAATAATGTATCCTCTGGCTGCACATTAAGCTTATTTAAAACTAGCTCAAATATGCGTTTGTCCGGTTTACTAATTCCTACTTCATCGGAAATGATGATGGTATCAAAATAATGATGTAAATTGGTGTTGATTATTTTTGCTTTTTGTCTTTGAACAGTACCATTTGTGATAATTGCAACCTTCACTAGGCTCTTTAACCTATTAACTATATTAATCGTATCTTGATTCACAGAAAAACAATACGGAAAATGATTATTCCAAAAAACTAAGATATCATTGTGTGGTATTCTGTATTTCGGTGGAAACGCATCGAAAAATGCTTCCAAAACCTTTGTTTTATCCTTTTGACCATAGCATTTCTTATCCTGTTCTTTGAATTCTTGCAGCATTTCTTTTTTTAAGGAATCGTTAATATCCTCATAACATTTTTCTAACATAATGAAAAACAGTTTATCTACGGCATTATCTCTATCAAGCAAGGTGTCATCTAAATCAAATAGCACTGCTTTGTAGTTGCTCATATAATTTCATCGCCTTTCTTACCCTTACCATTTAAAATTCCACATAAAAAGGTTGGCTACTTTCATCCAAACATTTCTCTATTCTTTCTCTAAAATTCTTATGTGTCACCATTTCCAACGCTTTCTCAATGGAAAAATACCCTACTTCCAAACTTTCTGGAGAAGTGGTTAATTCCCCTCCAACTGGTTTTGCTAAAAACAGCGTATTGCATATAGAACGGTTGACATTTTGAAAGATTCCACAAAATTTGATTACTTCAATATCAATACCTGATTCTTCTTTCGCTTCTCTAACTGCAGCATCTTTCAAGGACTCTCCCTCTTCCACTTGTCCGCCTGGCATTTCCCAGCCTCTTTTAGGTCCCTTGATTAATAGAATTTCGCCCTGTTCATTGATAACAATCGTCGCTGCTGAAACGATATGTTTTGGCGGTGACCATTGCTGTTGTGTACTTTTAATCAATTGATTTCCCTCCGTTCTTTTTAGAGCTTTTCTACCCTTGCATTTCCTCCACTGTTTTAATAATTCGATAGAATGCTTGATTAATAGGTGTTTCGATGCCAAGCTTCTGACCATAATCGATAACTTTTTCGGCAAATAAAGCGACTTCTGTTTTTCTGCCAGCTTCGATATCCTGCAACATTGATGTCTTTCCTGTACCACTAACTTTGCTTAATACATTGGCAAAAAAATAATCCACGTCTTTTTCTGTTAGGTCAATCTCCTTAGCCTGAGCAAGCTGAATTACTTCCTTCATCGCACTTTTTGCTAGTTCTCTTGCTGGTCCTTCTTTTTGAAAGAAGGCATATGGAGCTCTCGTTACAGCGGAAGCTTGATTCATGCCTACGTTAATCATGAACTTATTCCATAGTGCTCGTTCCATATCTTCTGGTACATCAACTGGTATGCTTGCTCTTTCTAAGCATTCTCTGACCTCTTTTACGCAATCCGTCAGCTCTATATTTACTCTTTCCCCAAAAGTGATAATCCCAGGAGTACTGTAATAGATTCGATTGTCTTCTCTTGTTGAGTCAATACCATTGCAGATGGAATAGAGAATCTTTTCTTCCCCATAGCTTTGTGCTATTTCTTCCTCGCTTGTAATCCCATTTAATAAGGAAAGAATTACTGTTTTCCCTCCTACAAATGGACGAATTAGGGAGATTGCTTCTTGAAGCTGTCCATATTTTACTGCAAGAATAATCAGTTCAAAGGCTTCTGATTGTGTTTCATGATTGATGTACTGAAAGGAGGTTTCCTCCCCGTTTATATAGTACTTTTCTTTTTCGTATTTTGTTTTTCTATGCTCATCGACAATAATTTGTACTTCTAATCCTTCTACTTCCTGAAGCATTTTGCCGTATACTGCACCAATTGCTCCAAGTCCTACGATACCGATTTTTTTGATGGTCACTTTTCTTTCCTTCTTTCTGCAATTATTCATAATCTTTTAAATTATTCTAACATATATTTCTAGTAAAAATACTTCCTTTTCATCAACGAAAAGGAAGTATCTTCTATCCTATCTTATCTTTACCTGCTTCAATCGCTTTGTTAATGGCTTTGCGAATGATTGCTTTCTCTTCTACATCTTTATGTTCCTTCAGTATATCGCATACAATTTTCCTTGAAGTCACTTCATTTCTCATTATCGGGTAAACCAATGAATACAAATATGCCGCTTGTTTTCTATATATGGTTAGTTTCACTGCATGTTATTTACAGGAAGCACGAGCGTTATTTTAAATAAATCTCCATCTGTATCAATCGTCATTACTCCCTCATGAAGGTCGATAATCGATTTTGCAATCGCAAGTCCAAGTCCGGATCCTTCCGTATGTCTAGAGGTATCCCCTCGTTTAAAACGCTCAAATAATTCATCCATATTGTCATCTAGTTCATACTTAGAAATATTTTTAAATTGAAGAATCGCTTGCCCTTTTTCTTGTTTAATCGAAAGGTAGACACGAGAATGCTTCAAGGAATACTTCAAAATATTTCCTATTAAATTATCAAATACTCTCCATAGTTTTTGCCCATCTACTACTGCATTAATCGACGGCTCTTGATTGGTTACACGAAAATCAAGAGTAGAGGATTTGATTGTTTCATCATATTCTCCTAATGCTTGCTGTAAAAGCTGCACTAAATCTACCTTTTCCTTCTTCAATTCCACATTGCCACTAACCATTTTCGAAACTTCAAATAAATCATCAATCAATACTTTCAACCGCTGTGATTTACGGTCAATAATGGCCAGATAACCATCTTTTTCTTCCTCTGATAGATGTTTATTTTTCAATAATTCCGTATAGTTAATGATGGATGTTAAAGGTGTTCGTAGATCGTGACTGACATTCGTAATTAATTCGGTTTTTAGGCGTTCGCTTTTTTCCTGGGCTGTCTTTGAAACAATTACCCCAGATTTTAACGTATTAATATGATCCGCAAATGCTGTTAACTCTTTCGCCCCTTGGATTGATATTTCTTGATGTAAGTCCCCATTTATTACCGCATTCGTTTGTGCAAGCAGCTTACTAGAAGCCTTTATATTTCTCACCACAAAAATAATAACTGGAATTCCAATGATAAGGGCAGCTACTAAATAGAATGGGATAAGAATTTGCAATACCAGACTTATTGGTAAAAATAGACCTAACATAAAAATCACTAGCAAGCTACCAATCGCTTTTTTGGTAAAATCTCTACTGGATAGAAGCTGTGAAATAGCTGTTTTCATCTTATTTAAACTTATACTTATAAAAGTATTTTTCCACTTTATTTTCTCTTTAAATAGTAGATAGCCTTGAATGAGAGATAGTGTTACAAATACCCATGCCAAAAGAAGAAAGGCAAGAATATCACCCCAATTTCCTCCTAATTCATTCACCTTCATGGATAGTTGGTCCCCGATTCCCCATAGTCCAATAACAGCTAATATGGCACTTATCACCAATAGCATATATCGGATATCAATTGGAACCTTTCGATAAGAAGGATAGTCCCATTGCGCAAAGCTGATTTTCCTTTTTACAAGCATGAAAATACATACTACTAAACTGATAATGCTCAATGAGCTTCCAAAAATCATTTTCTTTTGATAAGCATAATACTTATTCTCTTCCTCTATCAGCAAACTACCATTACTTAATTTTTTTGGTACAGCAACAACTCCTTCATAATTACCAATCTCTTTTTTTAACTGATTTACGATAGTAGGCGTATTTCCATCTTCCCATGACCACATTGTAAATCCATTATCCCTGTAGATTATTGATTGTCCTGGCAAATTTAACTTCTCTGTTTCCGCAGTAAAATAGTAGTTGCCGAAGAAATTTGCATTTTCCTTGTTAATTATCTTATCTACTGTTTCTTCTGGAGAAAGAGTCATATTAGTTACAACTGCTTCCGTTTTACTGTTTTTTAAATAATAATAGAATGATTCAGCCCATTGCTCAAATTCATATTTTGTATTTTCCAAATCTCGATAATATCGATCTACCTCTAATTGCTTTTCTTCTTTTATTTTTTCTTGGACATATTCATCATTTGGCAATAGCTCTGTGATTTCCTTTATATCTCGATCTCTTTCTTCTGTTAAAAGCTCCTCTACTGCATCATCGCCATTTTCGATTGCTAGGGCTATATCTTCTTCATATTGCTCATTAATTAATTGCATTTGTTCATTTAGACTTGCGTATGAATCACGATATTCAGCGATTTCTTCTTTCGTGACGCTGATGTTCTTTTTCGCTTCTTCTATTGGCACCTGATATAACTGATAATCACTTAATAGTTCTGTAAAATACATTCGTTTGTCTTCAAACTTGGTGGAGTCATAATAATTTGTATGTATATATTGCGTTAGCCATATTTTTAGCGGCGCTAGCCCACTAAGCCCTATCGTAACCAACAATGTCCAAACAATAAAAACTACAATAAAAACCCCTCTACTTCTCCATTTTGTAGCCAATGCCCCACACCACCTTTAAAAAACGCGGATTTTTTGGATCCACTTCGATTTTCTCGCGTATTTTTCGAATATGTACCGCGACTGTATTTTCGGCATTGTATCCAGGTTCCTTCCATACACTTTCATAAATCTCCGCAATGGAAAACACTCTGCCTGCATTTTTCATCAATAAAACAACGATTTTATATTCAATTGGCGTTAGCTTTACACTTTCTCCATTTACCGCTACTTCTTTTGCCTCCTGGTCTAATGTTAAGCCATGAAGGTCTATTTTTTTCTTCACACCATCAAAGGTTCCAAGTGTCACATATCTTCGTAATTGCGATTTCACTCTTGCGACTAGTTCCATTGGATTGAATGGTTTTGTGATATAATCATCAGCGCCTATTTGCAATCCCAGTATTTTATCCGTATCTTCACTTTTCGCGGTCAGCATAATAATCGGGATATTTTTTTGTTCACGAATTTTATAAGTAGCAGAAATCCCATCTAAATTCGGCATCATAATATCCATTAGAATTAAATGAACAGTTTGTTCCATTAAAATATCCAATGCCTCTAGGCCATCACTTGCTTTTAAAACGGTAATCCCTTCGTTTTTAAGATATATTTCAATGGCATCTCTAATTTCTTTCTCATCATCCACTACTAGCACACTTACTTTCTCCAACAACAACCACCTGCTTTCTCTCTCTTCGCTGTCTCTATCATAGGCAAAAAATCTTAATATCTGCTAAGCAAATTTCTTAAGATTTTCTTAATATTCTACTAGGATATTCCATTCTCTCATTCTATCAGAGGAATAGTTTTGTTCACACCACTATTTCGTTGTAATCATTTCTTTCACTAGGTAAAAGAAAAATGGCTTTCATCCACTATTGATGAAAACCATTTTTCTTATTGTTTAGCCTTTATTTGTTCCCGAATCTTCTCTAGTTCCTCAAGGGACAGTTCCCCTAATGACTCTTTTATTTCTTCTTCCATGCGCTTGCGGTTTTTCTCTCGGTATAGATTCCACCAGTCACGAAGGCCTTCTGTTTGATCCAATATGTAATCAATGTCGATTTCTTCTACCTCATCATCCGAAATATACTCCAACACTGCTGCTAGCATGCGGTTTAATTTATCTACCTCTCCTTCTTTCTTTTTTGTATTCGTCGTTTCCTTCTCTACTTCTTCGCTAAGTTCTTCATCTTTGCTAGGCATTGTATTCCTCCTACCTTTATTCCTGTTTTCCCTAGTATTTCCGTTAGAAAAATGCACTATTCTTTTCAGTGCAGGAAAAAGATATCCCCATAGCGAATCAATGATTGTAAGTTTATGTTTAAGGAGTGTGTAAAATGGAAGCACGTCATGAAAATTTATTTAAACAATTGGAAACCTATCGGAAGGAACTTTTAGGGACTGTTGAAATGGTGACAGACGAGCAAGCGGAAATCGTCCCAGATGGATTTAATAATAATATCCGCTGGAATCTCGGTCACCTTTATCTCGATCAGTTTTTATGGATCGAGGCATTAACAAAAGTAGCCTCTCCTACTTCGAAGCAATTTAATCAATGGTTTGGTTTCGGTACAACACCAGCTAACTTCACAGATGAGACACCATCCTTCCATGAATTAAAAGAGCTTTTAAACGCTCAACCACAAGAAATATTAGAGAAATATCGCAATGAGCTTGAAAAAGAATATCCCCCAATCGATATGGGCATGCACACAATCGAACAAGTATTAATTCGAACGATTTTTCATGAAGGCATGCATTTACAGGCGATAAATGATTTGAAAAGGTTTATTTAGAGATATTTGGGAAGAAAAAATGGCCCTATGAAATCGTTAAGCGAAATTATGCTTACCATATTCTCATTAGAAATAATCGGTAAAAGTTTTATTATCTAAAGCAACGAAGGATTCGGATCCTACAAAAAGAAAACCACTGAACAAACAATTTCAGTGGTTATTATCTGTATCTATAAAAAAATGACTACATTATCTCGTTTTGGTGTCTTTAACACTATAAAAGCTATTCACTTTCCCCTTTTACTCGTCTATTTTCCTCTTGTTTTAACCAATATCTAATACCCTTTCCAGCCAATGGTTCATCCTTATATCTTGGTATTAGGTGAAGATGACAATGAAAAATCTCTTGGTTAGAAACTTTTCCTACATTCCATCCTATTGTATAGCCATCAGGAGAATGGTAATTATCTATAAACTTTTTTGCCTCATGTACTAGCTCATATGTATCGTTCCACTCTTCTTGTGTTAATTCAAAGACGTCCTTGTGATGTTTTTTAGGAATTATTAAACCGCTACCCTCTAAGATACCTTGATGTTTGTTATGTTGCAAAAAATAACATGTTTCATTCTCCAGGACAATATTTTGGTCCCTATCTTTATGTGGATTACATAAAGGACAATCTAAATCATAAGCCATTTTTCTTCTCCTATAACTATCTCTTTATTCATCCGCCACATCACCAAAAAATATCAAATTCCCCCCTAAGCATCACAATCAATGCTTATCTTTGCCTGCAATTTTCTCAATCAAAGCTGGCAACCAATCATCCAGATTAGTGAACACAAAGCCCGCTTTTCCTGCCTTTTCCGTATTCATATACCATGTGGCAGGAATGGCAAATGGGGAGGTGTTTTCTTCGTCCCCTTTTAACGTTATTTTCGCAGCATGCCCTGTAACCTTTTCAATCATACGGATTAATTCTCCCATTGAAATTTTCCCATCTGCGGTTGCATTAAATGGTCCTTCCACGTCTGAAAAACCTGCCCATTTTAGAAACATAGCAGCTTCTGTGGCAAGAATAAAGGACATTTCTGCATCCATATTAACAAAGCCAATCGTTTTTCCTTGCTGAATCCGCTCCACATGAAAATGCAAACGACCTGTGTAATCATCTTCCCCTAACACGATAGGGAACCTTACTGCCACAACTGGAAATGTTGCATACTGAAAGAAAACGGCTTCTGCTTGTCGCTTTCCTTCGTTATATGTAAATGCCTCTTTATCTCCCCATGCTATCGGATAATGATACGGATCAAAGTCTTCTTCTCTCTTTTCCATTCCATCTGCAGCATACGTCGATAAGGAAGAAGTAAACACAAGCTTGCCAATGTTCCCGTTAAAAATCTCACAAAAATCTCTTGCTTCATTTGATGTATAGCAAATATTATCATAAACAATATCAAATTTTCGACAGTCAAAATGATTAATAAGTTGTTCCTTCATAGATCGATCACCGATGATATGCTCTACTTGATCGCCAAATGAATGACTTGTTGTCCCACGGGTCATAATCGTAACCTGATGCCCCTCTTCCAATAACATTTCCACAAGCTTTTTTCCGAAAAAACGAGTTCCACCAAGTACTAATATTTTTTTCATTCTTTTTATCCCCTACTCTTTGATTTTACTTTAGAAATTCCATAAAGAGGAGCTATTTCCTCCTTTTTAATCCATTATATTATTTCCAAAAAACTACATTATTTTGCAATAAAATATTCTGCATTCAAAATTTGTTCTTTCTAAATCCCAGATGTAACGCCCTGAACAATTTGGCACCCATTATTCCACATTTCTGCGTGTCGTAATTTCGCTAAGTGAAATATTCTTTCCAGCTTTGTTCCTTTGTAATCGTTAATTCCCCCTGTTCAAACACCCTATCTTCTTCCTCTGAAATCGCACAAAAGCCGTTATTTAACACACAATGCCATGCTTCAAAATCAGAAAGGAGCACTTTTTTATCAGGTATTTATACTGTTAAACATACAATTTTTGTACCTTTCTGAAAGAGACTTTCATGCTTTAAATTCGGTTTTTTCATCCAAAGCCAAACTGGAAACAAACCATTATTATTCAGCCTCTTATCCATTTGTTTGATCATCCATTGATAAGAATGGAGGAAATCTTTATCCACAAACTTCTCATCCCCAATGAAGTAGCCGATTTGATTTAAGATTTTTACCACTTCGGTTGCTTGGTTGGTGAAGTATATAGGCATCAATCAAGCTCCTTATCTTTTATTTCGCTATTTCAGAAAAATCATCGTTATGGTAATATTAAACAAAAAAGGAAAGGAAATTCTATGAAACAGAATTACTATAGCGTTGGATCTTTTACTATTTTTTCCGTATCTTCTGTGGCTTACATACTTGCGTTTTTTATGAGTCTCCCTTTTCCCAATACTCTCTCTATAATACTCCTTAGGCTTTTTCCTATTATTGGGATAATCTTCGGTTGCTTAGGAAAAAAAGGATTCTTCAAAATTTGCGGCCTTATCGGTAATGTCCTTCTTTTATATATTAATGGTTGTAATCCCTTTCGTTACCTCATTTTTTTGGAATCAACCTTGATTTCATTTAATGATCTTATAAATATTGACAGGGGGTATTTATTTGCAACAAAAACAATCACTTCTATTAATCATACTTATTAATATCGTCATTTTTTGTTTACATCAGTATTTATTCTTTTATGTTAAAATTTCCGATTTCCTTTTGCAGCTTTTATATTTTCTTATCACTTTTTTGCCTTTAAATGTATGGTTTTGGCGCAGTAAATTTAAGATAAATTTTTATCATCACTGGGTATGTATTTATATAGGACTCCTATGCTCCACTTTCTTTTTCTTTCTGTTTAAAACTTCGACAACAGATACAGCAGATTTTTTATCTATAGGCGAATTCTACTTTGATTTATTTTTAACTATATTGGTTTTTTCGTTTGGAGAGATGGTAATATTAATTTGTTTGAACGGGGTTACTTATATTTTTAGAAGATTAGTAGGCTACCACTGAAACGCTTTCATCTTCACCTCTTTAACAAAAGCAGCTATAATAAGCGTCTGAAATCTTTATTCAAACAGGGTTTCTTCCATTTAACAATAAATAAAGGTATTTAAATGTCCTCTCAGCAAGGACATTTAAATACCTTTTGTCTTTTTATGGTGCCAGCGTATAATGGTAAATAAGTCAAATGGAAATTTCTTAGAAAAAAGACAAACTTTAAGAAAAGTCCCCTATTTCCATTTTTAGGAAGAATCAACCATCACAGAGTATTATTATAGGGCTCCTCTAGAGCGTGAAAGGACCTTGCGTTTCATCCTACAGGGATACCGCCTAGCGA